>NZ_DBBF01000004.1:0-29973 GCF_002292065.1 Acinetobacter sp. UBA991
CTTAACTTCCTAAGCCCCTTAGAAAATATGATGTGTTTTAAAAACTAAATAGTTTTTTATATCTTTAGGATAATCTTGAATCATCTTTAAGAAATTCGCTTGATCACCCTGATATAAAGCACGGGTTGCCTCTTCATAATTGGGCATATTACCCAACATGGCAGACATAAAGCGGTCGGTGGATTGTTTGGCGAGCATGATATTGCTTTCAGAAGTTGGATCATTCAGCTCTTTATCAATCAACTTCCGAATCACAGCAGATGCACTGGAACTCTGTTGATCTAACCAATCCCAATGTTTTTTTTGTAAGGTAATTTCACGAGAGATGACCCCAAGTTTCGGTCGCCCAACTTTCTTTGTCGGCTCAGGCTCGCTATAACGTTGATGAATTTCTTGTTCAGAACCAGAAAGATCAAGATCAACCTGTCGGCCAGTTTGATCATTGAAAATTAAAATATTCTCAATTGTTTTAGGCCTAAGTTTAATCTTAATTGCAAGCTCAGTAGGTTGCCCAGTTGCGATGAAGGTACTCCCTGAAAAGGCAGTATAGGTTGTTATTTGAGTATTCATTTTCTTCGGATTGTTTTATACGGGTAAAATAATATTATCAGGGTAAAAATAATTATGCAAATAAATATAGCTTCAAAAGATCTGATTCAGTTGGAGAGCTAGCTCTCAAATCTGACATAAAAAATGATGCAGATAGAATGCCAATTTTCAATTTTATTCTGCTTTGATATCGCTTTTATGAGACAATGTTTTTTTATTTTTGTGTATTAGGACTCCCATGATTGAGCAATCTCCTGAATCTTTAAGCGATATCGAAATTTTAGACATTTTACAGTCTATGAAAAAAGATAAGCTGGATACGGAAGCAAATGAGATTATCCGTAATGGGGGGAAGGCTGGGCGTCAAGAAGCACACAAACAAGCTTTGGTTGCACTGAATACAAGCTTTGAAGAAAAGTTTGTAGAAGCAGTTACGCTGGCATTAGGTTTGAATGCCGGTCAGGCGAAAAAAATTCGCTATAAAAAAGATCGTATCCGTATTTTAAAAGTGCGTGGTATTGATTATTTAGCGATTGATGGTGCAGAAACCGCTCAGGTCTTGGCTCAGGTTGCTCAAGCGATTATCCGTGAAGATGCAATCGTGACAGAAGGTCTACACAATATTTTCCCATTTTGGAAAGAAGGTTGGCCAATGGTTCAGTTTGATAATGCTTATAAGATCTTGGCAGAAGACATTGCTATTCACTATCAAGCGACCTTGGATGAACTCATCTCAATGTATGGTGGGAATTAAGGAATTATAAACCTCCTGTTCTGATCAATGCGGTTGCCAATAGAAAATAACAAGGATTGTTACTTTTATGAATTTACCACCGACGATTCCTGCAGAAGCTTTAGCCATGCTTCGTGCAGGGCAGCTGATTGATGCAATTAAGATCACGCGAGAAAAAACAGGTTTAGGTCTTAAGGAATCTAAAGATTTAATTGATCAGTATCTTCAAGATCATCCACAAGAACAGGCGCAGATTCAAGAGCAGTTGGCGCAGCGGAGTCGTGGTGGAATCAAAGTCTTTATTTTAATTTTACTGATATTGGCTGCCGTGATCTGGTTTGTTATGAAATAAAAAAAGCCCATATATGGGCTTTTTTTAGCTTTCAAGATTAATCATCTTGGGATACTGGAGATTCACCTTCGAGATTTGGTAAAACTTGGGTTACCAGCAATTGGTCAATTTTATAGTGGTCAATATCGACAACTTCAAATTTGAAACCAGCATATTCAACAGCATCGGCAGGACGTGGGATCTTGCGTAAACGATACATGATAAAGCCTGCAATCGTTTCGTAATTCTCATTTTCAGGGAATTCTTCGATGGTTAATGCGTGTTTTACATCTTCAATTGGTGTACTGCCATCAATCAGCCAAGAATGATTATCGCGTTTGATAATCTGCTTTTCTTCATCCATCGGTGTGACCCAGTCGCCCATAACCGTGATCATAATATCGCTGAGCGTGATAACACCAACAACCAAAGCATACTCGTTGATCACAACAGCAAACTTTTCTTTGGTTGAACGGAAACGATCCAGCAATTCAGACAAGGTTAAAGAGTCTGGAATAATCAGGACATTACGGATGGTTGATTCATTGAGTTGGGTAAAGGATTGATTGTTTAAGATGCGTACCAGAATATCTTTGGCATCGACATAACCAATCACTTGATCAATATGTTCACTGCACACTAAGAATTTTGAATAAGGATGTTCAGCCAGTTTTTGACGAATACTCTGTTCAGGTTCATTCAAGGTGAAATAAACAATATTTTCTCGTGCCGTCATGCTGGATGGGACAGTTCGTTCTTCAAGCTCAAATACATTTTCAATGAAATGATGTTCTTGTTTTTGTAAGACACCAGCTTGTGCACCGGCATTTACAATGGCAGAAATATCATCAAAAGTCATACTATCATCGCGTTTAGTATCAATTTTAAAGATTCTAAAAATTGAATTTGCAATGATATTAATAAACCAAGCCAATGGTCTGCAGATTTTGATAAAGATCGTAATTGGATTGATGACTTTAATGGCTAGTTTTTCTGGGAAAATCATGGCCAAACGTTTTGGCATCAAATCAGCAAATAAGATAAATAGGGAAGTGACTGTTAAAAAAGATAAGCTGAATCCGATGGTATCTGCCCAAGGCCCCGGGTAAAGCTCAGTCGCCAAATTGTGGAAGTAAGGACGCAATGAGGATTCACCGACAATACCCCCCAAGATCGCAACAGCATTCACACCGACTTGCGTAGATGCAAAAAAGTCTGCAGAGTTTTCTTGTAACTCAATGACTTTATTTGCTCTTTCCTCACCGCTTTCAGCAATGAGTTTGAGTTTGAGTTTTCGTGATCCAGCAATCGCGATTTCAGATAAGGATAAAAAGAATGAACATGCGACTAGAAGAACTAGAATCATCATGCTTTGTAAAATATCCATACATCACCTATGTTGATAGGACACAGCCTATAAAGTCGCTTATGCAAATAATTGTTTGTAACGCATTATTTCACTCGCTTATTCTTTAAGAGAATATAATCTATCAATAAGTAAAAGAAATAAATTTTTATTGATATTATTATTAAAACAATCAGCCACACAGAAAATATGGCTGAAAATTCATCTTGTTAATGTGTCAGTTTAGAAAAAACTATGTGGTAATTGTGAATTGCCATTATTCAACAAATACTCACGATTTTCTTCTTCAATCATTTGACGTGCAACAAATAGGATCAATTGTCTGAGCCAACGATGTGCAGGATGATGATGTAACAACGGACACCAAGCCATTTTAAGTTCAAATTCGGGAATATAGAACGGAGGATCCTTTATAACCAGTCTAGGATTCTGTGTTTGTAAGCGTGCCATACGTGTTGGTAGCGTCGCGATTAAATCTACATTTTGCGCTAACAGTGCTGGCATTTGATAATGACGGGTAAATACAGAGATCTTACGGCGTTGACCGATACGCTCTAACGCTTGATCAATCCAACCTAATCCAGCTTGTTTTTCTGGATTAACACCAAAGCCGACACCCATACCTGTTTTAGATACCCAAATATGCTGTGCATCTAAATAGCTTTTTAAATTGAGATGAGTCACTGCAGGGTGTTTATCATTTAAAATACAGCTAAAACTATCACGCCATACTAAGACCTGGTGGAAGCTTTGCGGGATTTCGTTGAAGCGGTTAATGGCTAAGTCAACTTTACCTTGTTCCATATCACGGTAGGATACGTCACTTGGGGTTAAGAAATCCAAGACCACGTTTGGTGCTTCTGAGCGTAAAGCTTTTACTAAACGTGGAACTAAAGTCGCTTCGGCATAATCGGATGTCATAATCCGGAATACACGATTACTGGTATAAGGACGGAATTCAGTACGCGGTTCAAGGATCATTGACAGATCAGCTAGCGCATCTCGAATACGTGGCTGTAATTCTAATGCGCGTTCTGTTGGCGTCATGCCCTCAGAAGAACGAATGAGTAGGGGGTCGTTAAATAAATTACGTAAACGACGCAGAATATTACTCATCGCAGGCTGGGTAACGCCCAATTGCTCTGCTGCGCGGGTGACATTTTTTTCACGAAGAAGTACGTCAAGATAAATTAATAAATTGAGATCGACGCGCTCCAGATTCATAAAAAAAATACCGAAAATAAAATCCTTGAATTGCCTTGAATTATGACATATCCAAAGGGATTTGTGTAACTTAATCCTACATAAAAGCAACAGCCTCAATGCTTATGCTTCAACTTGGCACATTCTGTCGAATTATTTAATTTTGACGGCTTTTTATGCTGTGGTTTTGTATTCAAATTGAAGGAAAATACACAGAAAAATTGTCATTTTCTGCAACTCAAATAAGCAAGTTTCAGCTTTTTATGAACTGATGAGTCTAGAAAATGGGGCTAAAATTTGATGCTTGGCCCAAGTTGTGTATTTTGTAAAATTAATAAAAACAAATACTTGTTTGGTGTTTTTTGTATTCTTGAAAAATGGTTATACATATATTTTTTTAGAAAATACTGAAGATTAAGCCAGAATATTGGATAAAACACTTGCCAAAGACTAAGCTGTGATACATGTTGATGAGGTGCTTTAAATCTAGACTAATTAAAATCAGGATTTATTAGCAATCATTCGATGCCAATCCGCAAAAGGAATATATCATGTCTACATATCAAACAGCGATTGATGCAATCCGCGAACTAAAAGCAAAATTCGGCGACACTTGGCGCGATATTAGCCCAGAAGATGCTGCGCGTATGCAAATGCAAAACCAATTCAAAACTGGTTTAGATATTGCTAAATATACAGCTGCGATTATGCGTCGTGATATGGCTGCTTATGATGCTGATTCTAGCAAATATACTCAATCATTAGGTTGCTGGCACGGTTTTATCGCGCAACAAAAAATGATTGCGAACAAAAAATACTTCGGTACAACTGAACGTCGCTATATCTACCTTTCTGGTTGGATGGTTGCTGCACTTCGTTCAGAATTTGGTCCACTTCCTGACCAATCTATGCATGAAAAAACTTCTGTACCTGCTTTGATCGAAGAAATCTACACTTTCTTACGTCAAGCTGATGCGAAAGAACTTAATGATTTATTCCGTGCGCTTAAAAAAGCAAACGAAGCTGGTGATACTGCTAAAGCTGCTGAAATCACTGCTCAAATCGACGGTTTCCAAACTCACGTTGTGCCAATTATTGCGGACATCGACGCTGGTTTCGGTAACGAAGAAGCGACTTACTTACTTGCACGTAAGATGATCGAAGCGGGTGCTTGTGCACTTCAAATCGAAAACCAAGTATCTGACGCGAAACAATGTGGTCACCAAGCTGGTAAAGTAACAGTTCCACACGAAGACTTCATCGCTAAAATCCATGCATTACGTTATGCATTCTTAGAAATGGGTCTTGATGACGGTATCATCGTTGCGCGTACTGACTCTGAAGGCGCTGACTTGACTCAAAAAATCCCAGTGGTTAAAGAGCCAGGCGACATCGCTTCTCAATACATCAGCTACTTAGATACAACTGAAATTGACATTGCTGATGCTCAAGAAGATGAAATCTTGATCAAACGTAATGGTAAATTACACCGTCCTAAGCGTTTAGCTTCTGGTTTATATCAGTTCCGTGCTGACACTCAAATTGACCGTGTTGTACTTGACTGTGTATCTAGCCTTCAAAATGGTGCAGACCTTCTTTGGATCGAAACTGCGACTCCAAACGTAGAAGAAATCGCTCACATGGTTAACCGTGTACGTGAAACTGTTCCAAATGCGAAGCTTGTTTATAACAACAGCCCATCGTTCAACTGGACTTTAAACTTCCGACAACAAGCTTACGACCGTTGGGTTGCTGAAGGTAAAGACGTTTCTGCTTACGACCGTGCTAAATTAATGAGCGCT
The DNA here is from genome assembly GCF_002292065.1 of Acinetobacter sp. UBA991. Lineage (NCBI taxonomy): Bacteria > Pseudomonadati > Pseudomonadota > Gammaproteobacteria > Moraxellales > Moraxellaceae > Acinetobacter > Acinetobacter sp. UBA991. The sequence continues at coordinate 5,985 of NZ_DBBF01000004.1, forward strand.
GAGTACGATGCTACTGAATTAGCTGCTGATGCAGACGCTAAGATCCGTACATTCCAAGCAGATGCTGCTCGTGAAGCGGGTGTATTCCATCACTTGATCACACTTCCGACTTACCACACTGCTGCGCTTTCTACTCATGAGCTTGCACAAGGTTACTTCGGTTCTGAAGGTATGTTGGCTTATGTTGCTGGCGTACAACGTAAAGAAATCCGTGGTGGTATCGCTTGTGTTAAACACCAAGCAATGGCGGGTTCTGACATCGGTGATGATCACAAAGAAATCTTCTCTGGTGACAACGCTCTTAAAGCACACGATGATGCTAAAAACACAATGAACCAATTCGCTGCTCACTAAGCACTGAACTGATTCAAAAGAAAACCCTGCGAAAGCAGGGTTTTTTTATTGCTTTAAAATAAATACTTAAGACTGAATCTTTGTTTCAAGAAAACTAATTAGGGTCTTTCTGATTATTCGTGATGAGACGCTTTCTATTGAAAGAATTTATTCAATGAGATCTATCTTTATTAATCTAAGGACGATGTAAAAGAGACTTTATTTAAAAAGAGCAAGTGAATTGAATGGCTGAGTTGAATGATTCCATCAAAATATAAGCATAAAAAAACTGCTCATAAAGAGCAGTCTTTTAAGTTTGGGAAATAATAAATTATTTCTCAACACCTGCTGGTTGACCTGCAAGTTTAGCATTTGCATAGTCCCAGTTTACTAAGCTTTCTAGGAAAGTTGCGATGTACTTAGGACGTAAGTTACGGAAGTCGATGTAGTAAGCGTGTTCCCATACGTCGATGGTTAATACTGCAACTTGGCCATGAGCAAGTGGAGTATCTGCATTGGCAGTTTTAGTAATCGATAATTTACCGTTTACTTCATCAGCAACTAACCAAGCCCAACCTGAACCGAATTGAGTTGTTGCAGCAGCAGTAAATTCCTCTGCAAACTTTTCGTAGCTACCAAAAGCTTCTTCAATTTTCGCTGCAATCGCACCTGTAGGTTTACCACCACCATTTGGCTTCATGCTGTTCCAGTAGAACGTGTGGTTCCATACTTGCGCAGCGTTGTTAAAGATACCTGCTTTAGATGCATCACCAGCAGACGCTTTGATGATTTCTTCTAAAGATTTACCTTCAAGGTCTGTACCTTTGATTAAGTTGTTTAAGTTAACAACATAAGTATTGTGGTGTTTGTCGTGATGGTATTCTAAAGTTTCGCGAGTGATGTGTGGCGCTAAATCATCATAGCCATATGGAAGTGCAGGTAAAGTAATGGTTGTCATGTTTCATTCCTTGCAAATTTGCTGGGTTTTACATTAAGTGCCTTTATTGTAAATGATTCTATAGATAATAGGGCAGTCTTTTAATACACAAAATATGCAAAAAATTTCGTTATGAGACATATACGATACAACAATGATTAGAGTTTTTAGCTCGTTTAGTGAACGTTCTAAGACACTCTAACCCGTTTTTTATGGAGATACTGAATCAGGCCGAGCTGATTCGAAAATTATTATACTTTTGCTTGTAACGCTTGGTGATAACGGCGATTGACCTCATTCCAATCCACCACATTATAAAATGCAGCAATATATTCAGGACGGCGATTTTGGTATTTTAAATAATACGCATGTTCCCATACATCCAGACCTAAAATAGGTGTATTGCCATGCATCAAGGGTGAGTCTTGATTGCCGCTACTTTCGACCACTAATTTGTGTTCAGGCGTGACGCTCAGCCATGCCCAACCACTGCCAAAACGACTAATCGCTGCCTTGGTGAATGCATCTTTAAAAGCATCGAAACCACCAAGTTGTTGATCAATGGCTTCAGCAATATCACCTGTAGGTTCTCCACCACCTTGCGGGCTCATGACTGTCCAAAAAAGTGAATGATTTGCGTGTCCGCCACCATTATTGATCACCATATTTTTAAGATCTGCTGGAACTTCATTCACTTTGGCGACTAGTTCCTCTACAGGGAGTTGTTCCCATTCTGTGCCTTCAATTGCGCCATTAATATTATTGATATAGGTCTGATGGTGTTTGCTATGATGAATTTCCATGGTTTTGGTGTCAATGTTCGGTTCGAGTGCATCATATGTATAAGGAAGCGCCGGTAAAGAATAAGCCATGTGTTTGATTCCTTTTGTAATCAATGTGGTTTTATTACGATGAATTGAAGCGCCTTCATTATTTATTTAAAAGCAAATGAGAATCAATGTCTTTTAATTTGCTTTTATCTATGCGAAATGGAGTAAAAAATAAATTTTATTTATCATTTGTCTGTTGGGTCTTGAATTGACTTGCCAATGAAAGAAAGGGGATGTGTTCTGGGTTAGGCTTTATAAGCCCCAAGATAAGGTAAAGACGTTGCAATGCTGGTGGTGTTAACGCAAATCTTAATTTGAAAATGGATTCATTTAAAAATTATGAAGAGAAGGAGTGAAAATAATTCCACTCCTTCAAATGGTTGACTCGAACTAGATCGGATTGTTGAGTTCGAAGTATTCGGTTTTGATTGAAAACTGTTTGGTAATGGCCTGTGCTAAACGCTGTACACCATAACGTTCAGTTGCATGGTGACCACATGCAAAATAATGTACCCCTAGTTCTTTTGCTTCATAAAAAGTACGTTCGCTAACTTCGCCAGAAATATAAGCATCACAGTCTGCTTGAGCTGCTTTTGCAATAAAATCTTGAGCACCGCCTGTGCAGAAGCCTACTTTTTTAATTACAGTTTTATCACTTGGTAGATGAATCACATTAAAGTCAAAAATGCTCTGTAACTTCGCCTTAAATTGTTCTGGACTTAGCGGATTGTCTAAATAGGCAATGTTGCCAATTGGATGCTTTTCGTTTGGATCCAAAGCTTCTAAATCTTTTAGACCGATCAAATCGGCAATAGCGATGTTATTGCCCAAAGTTGGATGTGCATCCAAAGGCAGGTGATACGCGATCAGGGAAATATTATTTTGAATCAGTTTCTTGATACGATTGCCGCGCATGCCTGTAATTGGGTAGGGTTCACCTTTCCAGAAATAACCATGATGGACCAGTAATGCATCGGCTTGTTGGGCAATTGCAGCATCAATTGCATCTTCAGATGCAGTCACGGCACATACAATTTTATTGACTTCAGGCTTACCTTCGATCTGTAAGCCGTTTGGCGCGTAGTCTTTAAATTCATTGGCTTTTAAAGTCTGGTTACACCATTGCACAATGTCATGCAAATTTGCCATGCGATTCCTCAAATGATTTACATCTTTTCTCAGCAACAATAAGAACATATTTTCAAATGTAACTAAAGCTAGACAAAACTTTTTTAACTTTTGCATTGATTTTAAGCAATTTACTTTACAATGGTGGAAACTTCCAGTTCTTCAATAAATTACGTTCATTACATAATTTCGCCTAGAGGATAATAGACGTGCGCCGTGCATTTACATGGTTACCTTGGGTATTACTCATTCTTGTTATATTTAGTTTTCTGGCTTGGCAGAAATCACATCAACCGAAACCAACGGTGGCTGCTGATGGGGTAAAAATGCCAGCAGAAAAGGTTGAACCACTGATTGATACCACGCGTACGGGTGGGGTGGTTTCGTATAGTGCTGCGGTCAAAGTGGCGGCACCTGCTGTGGTGAATATCTTTACCACACAGAAAGTGAAACAGATGAATCATCCATTATTGAATGATCCTGTATTTCGTGAGTTTTTTGGCAATCAAATGCCGCAACAACCTCAAAACGAAAACAGTTTGGGTTCAGGCGTCATTGTACGTGCGGATGGTTATATTTTAACGAATAATCATGTGATTGCGCAGGCTGAGCATATTGTCGTGGCTTTACAAGATGGACGCCGTGCTGAAGCGACCGTGGTTGGCACTGATCCAGACACCGATTTGGCGGTAATCAAAATTGAATTGGATAAATTACCGGTGTTGCCATTTAAATTAAGTGGTAATGAAGTGGGTGATGTTGTGCTCGCGATTGGTAACCCATTTGGTGTCGGTCAAACTGTGACTCAGGGGATTATCTCTGCTACGGGACGTTCGGATTTGGGCATCAATACCTATGAAGACTTTATTCAAACCGATGCTGCGATTAACCCAGGTAACTCTGGCGGTGCATTGATTGATGTTGCGGGTAATTTGATTGGGGTCAATACGGCGATCTTCTCGCAATCGGGTGGTTCACTTGGAATTGGTTTTGCGATACCTGCCAAAGTGTGTCAGCAAGTTCTTAATTCCATCTTGAAAGATGGGCGTGTAGTACGTGGTTGGTTAGGAATTAGCTTAATTCCAAATAACATTGATGAAGATGTTTTGACCGCTAAACCAGTTGGTGTCACTGTTGCAGATGTATTACGTGGCGGACCATCTGATTCTGCAGGGATTAAGCGTGGCGATAAGATTATTCAAGTGAATAATGAGCAGATCTCTTCAGCATCGCATTTGATTAATTATGTTGCGTTACAAGCACCAGAAAGTTTAATTGATGTGGTGATTGAGCGTGAAGGCAAACAACAAACTTTGCAGGTTAAAGTTGGAGAGCGTAAAGTGCAACAAAATGCACAATCGCAATATATTCCATTGCCTAAGCGTCAACAACAGTAAGGCCGCTTAGATGATAAATAAGGGCTGCCAATGAGCAGCCTTTATTTATTTGAAGTCATAAAAAAAGCGTGTTGATCGACTGATCAACACGCTTTTTGCATTTTATCGACTTTTTTATTTTTCATTAAAGCATCGAAATTTGATGGTTTGATGACAGAGTTTTGATGTTTATATGACAAAGACCAAGCACAAGCGCTCTGCTTCAATGTGCACAAAATGCTTGATTGAAGTACTCAAACAAATCAGGGGTTTGAAACCAGATCAAGATCGAAAGACTCATCAAACACAGAAGCGTGACAAACAATAGCAACTTAAAATGACGTTCTATATTAGTCATGAATCACAGCCTCTTCATTCACGAAAAGATGGATGACAACACCAAAAGCACTTAGCACTAAACAGGCGAGCCAAATCATATTGTAGTTGCCTGCAATATCATGATTGACCCCACCGAGCCAGCCGCCAAAGAATGAGCCGATTTGATGGGTAAAGAACACAATACCACTGAGCATGGATAAATATTTGACGCCAAACATATTGGCCACAATCCCATTGGTGAGCGGAACAGTGGAAAGCCAGAGTAGTCCCATAATGATCCCAAAACTATAAACGGTCAATGTGCTGAGTGGGAGTAGTAGAAAAGCAATAATAGCAATACCGCGTAAACCATAAAGCAGCATCAGCAATCTTGGTTTTGAATAGCGATCACCTAACCAACCTGCACCATAGGTCCCTACAATATTAAATAGACCGACCAGTGCCAAGAATATCGTACCTGTTGTGGCATCAAAGCCATGATCAATTAAATAACCAGGTAGGTGTACGCCTAAAAATACCACTTGGAAACCACAGACCAGAAAGCCGAGCGATAACCACCAAAATGGTTTGTGTTTTCTTGCGATGTGTAAAACCTGTTTAAAGCTTAAACTTGGCTGATTTAGCGCTTTAGGTGCTGTAGAAGCAGGGGATTTCAATAACCAAGCCAAGGGGACAATGAATGCAATAGCAAAGGCACTCACCAGCAAAGCAGAAGACCAACCGATGGTTTTAAGGAATAACAGAGTTGAGGGCAGCATAATAAACTGCCCAAAGGAACCCGCAGCACTGGCAATCCCCATGACCATACTGCGTTTCTCTGGTGGTGCAGCGCGACCAACCGCAGAAAGCAATACGGTAAAAGAGGTCGCAGATAAGGCGAGTCCAATCACGAGCCCTAAGCTGAGGTTAAGTAAGAGTCCTGTAGAGCTAAATGCCATAAGGACTAAGCCAATAGCATAGAGTACCCCTCCCGCCATCACGACTTTTTTAGTACCGTACTTGTCAGCAATCGCACCGGTAAAGGGTTGTGCAGCCCCCCAGATCAGGTTTTGCATGGCAATCGCAAAACTAAAAATATGATGGCCCCAACCAAAACTATCGCTCATGGGTACCAGATATAAACCAAAGCCATGGCGTACACCCAATGAAAGTGCGAGAATCAGCGCACTTCCGATCAGCATATAGACCAATTGTTTGGAAAATTGAGGGTTTGACATTGTTGTTGTAATCTTGGAATAAGTGAAAAGTATTCTAAAATACTTCTCATCATATTTCGATTCCCTGCAAAAATAATTGTGACAAGATGCAAAGTCATCAAAACAGTCAACTGTAAATTGACCGTTTTGTTTCAAATGGCAGGATATAATTTAGAACTTAAATTCCAAGCCTAATCCGACAACAGGTTGCTTGTCTTTTTTATCTGCTTGTTCAAGTGTTAAATAACCTACATAGCCATAGCTTTTCACCTGCTTACTAAAGGCATAATCAGCCCCGGCCATGATTTGTTTGGCTTTAAAATCAGCTGTGGTGTTTTTAAAGTGAGTATCATTCTGGCTATATTGTGCTTTGAGTATCCATTTTTTTGCATTTGGAAGAATATATTCGGCACCCACTAACCAACCTTGAGCATCATCAATATTGTTGGCTTTTGTGGCCCATTTTGTTGTTTCTGTTGGATCTGCATAGCTAGTTTCTTCAACATCGGAACGTTGATACAAGCTTTTAATCGCCAAGCCTTCAAACGGATTTAAACGTCCGATGGCACGTATGGTATTTGCTGCGGCAAAAGCTTGTGTGTCGGCTGTATAAGCCTGTCTTGTGGCAACATTGAGAAAGCCACGTCCTGCAAAAGTGCTTGGAATGGCTTTGTCATAGCCAAGTCCTGCGACAAAAAATGGATGTTCATAAACCAGACTGGCAGACCATGCATCGCCTAAGCCGCGACCTGCGACTTTTGCACCGCCGCTGGATGTTTTAATTCCAGATGATTCTCCAGTGGCGAGCAGAGCATTCAGTTTAACCACGCCTTGAGAGAGATGAATGGCTGGTGATTCATAGAGAATGACGTTATCGATACGGTTTTCTCCAGTCAGAATCCCACCAATATCTGCTTTATTTGCCACATAATTATTGAAAATATCAACTGTGCTTGAGAGCTGTTTGACCGGCGTATCATGTTTACCCACTTTGATGGTGCCGAGTTGACTGTCCTTTAATCCGACAAAGCGGTTTCGTTGCGTCCAGTCTGTTCCATCGCCGTCAGCACTTAATCCCCATTCAATTGCATAGACCGCACTTAGATGCTCAGTCAGTTTGTCATCTCCTTTAATGCCTAGATATGAACTATTGGAGCTAACCTCCCACACATCTTTATTTGAGCTGTTGGCATTTTTTTCTGGCAAGTAATCGATACTTGCATCAATTTCCCCATAAAGTGTAGGTGCTGCAAAAGTAGTACTGGTTAAGCATCCAAGCATGGCAAAGCCAAGAAGATTCAATTTCATATTGAGACCCCTGAAAAATGGTGTTGAAGTATTTAATTTGGAAATCGTGTGGGAGGGTTTATCCCACACAAAATGTGTTGTGATTAAGCGAGAGAGTTACGTTCTAATACAGCTTGCTCGAACAATTGTTGTTCTTTGGCTTTATGTTCGACCGAGAAGCGAATGAGGATGACACTGAATGCGGCTACGGTCACCAAAGCACCTAAAATCATCAGGCAGGTTTGTACGTCGAGTAAACCTTTGAGTAAGAAGCCTGCAGCAACTGCACCGACATTACCGCCTGCACCGATGATACCTGCGACACCACCTAAAGCATTGCGATCAATAAAAGGTACAAGCGCGTAAGTTGCACCACAAGACATATGGGTAAAGAGAGCAAAAACGGTCATGCTAATAATTGCAAGTGCTACGGTATTCATCTGAGAAAAAAGTATGAGGAATAAGCCTTCACATAGAATCATGATAAACAATACTTTTGTGCGACCATCTAAACCTTTTGATATTGCAACCTTATCTGAAAGATAACCTCCGAGTGCACGGGCAAATAGGGCAAGCAGACCGAAAATACCAGCAGTCAAACCTGCTTCTTTAAGGCCCATATTGAAGTGATCGACATAGTACATTGCAGCAATGTTATGAATAAAAATTTCAATACCAAAACAGGCAGCATAAGAGACAAATAGAATCCAAACACGGTAATTACGGGCTGCTTGCATCAGAATCGCAACACCGCCTTTTTTGCCAGCACCAACTTCGATACCTTGCTCACGAAGTTCTTTAAAGTTTCCTTGAGGGCAATCTTGAGTAAGCTTCCAATACAGGACACCCACGATCAGCATCATGATGCCTGGTACAAGTAATGCGATTCTCCAACCCATTGCTTGTTCTACACCAAACATGACGATTGCACCTAAGATAAGAGGCATGATGGCTTGGGTTGCACCACCTCCTGCATTTCCCCAACCTGCCGAGGCTGCATTTGCTGTACCTACAACGTTTGGTGCAAACATCACGCTGGTATGGTATTGGGTAATCACAAAGCTCGCGCCAATTGCACCAATCAATAAGCGGAAGAATAAGAAGGATTCATAGGTATTTGCAGCAGCAACACCAAAAACAGGAATACTACCAAGCAGTAAAAGAGCAGTGTAGGTCTTACGTGGGCCGTATTTATCACAGAGTGGGCCAACGATGAGTCGAATTAAAATGGTAATGGCAACTGCTGCAATGTTGATATTGGCAATTTGATCTTTGGTTAAATTGAACTCGCCTTTGATGACTGGCATGAGGGGAGCACAGGCAAACCACGCGAAGAAACACACGAAGAATGCCAACCATGTCATATGGAACGCTCGCATGGCAGGTGTAGAAAAGCTAAATAATTTTATTTCGGTGGCTTTTTTTGCATCAATATTCATTGGTGAAGACATAACTTTCTCCTGAACTGCACGTCATTTATTTTGCTTAGGCATTACGCTGATTAAGCAAATCGAACAGAACGGACGCCGTTGGCCGTCATCAAATATGTTTATGAATCGTCGTTGATTCAATGTGTTTGATATATAGCAAGTGCCGTGCCAGAAAAATAAATTAACCAAATGAATAATTTAAAATGTTAATCATCAAGGTGTTTATAAGAGGATTGAGTGAATCAAGAATATTGGTATAAATGTGGGGTCGTAGATAGAAGGTGTCTATGTTAGACAATCTTCTGAAAATTGCGTTCTCGTGGTGCGTGATTTTTGATCATGCTGCTTTGAAAGATTGCACAATAAAAAAGCAGCGAGTGCTGCTTTTTATGAAATGAAATTTAGAAGCGGTAACCGACACCGACATAGGTAATCAGAGGATCAATATCAATTTTAGTATTTGCTTTGATGAGTTCTTTACCTGTGTTGCGGTCAGTCACAGAGATTTTAGCCTCATTATTCATTTTGGAATAAGAAACAGAACCGACAGCAAACCAGTTTGGATTAAAATCATAGGTTGCACCTATAGTCACAATCGGGGCAAAGGTGTCCGTTGCTTTGAGTTTAACTACAGGGTCTGCTGAGGATGTTTTACCATCTAAGGCTGCACCTGCTTTTCCATCATGAATATTTTGAATCATATGACCTGCTTTGATTAAATCTAACTCGATCCCTGAGTTGATTTTTAAATCATTAAAATAAGCATACATGACACCTGCGCCAACATAGGGACGGAACTTATTCACCCCAGATTTACCAAACTGGTAATGTAGTTCTACAGCGGGTAACCAAGCACGTGCAGTTGCAGCTTTGTCACCTTGGGTTAGATCAGTGATATGGATATCTTGTTTTAAACCAATTGTTCCTAATGCGGTCTCTGCCTGACCTGTTAAAGGTGCGTAGATATCGCCTTTACCTTTGATATCAACTTTCGGTGGAATACCAGCCTTAACTTCTAAAGAGATGTTATCGGTAAAATGGTAATTAGCCATAATACCAACAGTGTCAACCTTATCAGCTTCTAAACCTGTTCCTTGGCTTTGCCAGTTAGATAGGCCGTTGACAGTTGCAGTGCCTGTTAACAGGCCTGGTACTGGGTCAAGGGGTTGTATTTTAATGGCATCATAAAGAAGCTTATTGGAGTCTCGGTCTGCTGCTGCAAGTACAGCTTGTTTAGAGACATCTCCAACTTTGGCTTTAGTACCCTCAGCAACACTCGTGTTGATATTGACTGGATTTGCAGATCCTTGCGGCATGGCATGTAACCAGCCCGCGGAAACAGAAAAACGTTTAAACCCATCTCCATCTTTTAGACTGAAATAAGGCGAGTCTGCGAAAGTAAGTGTCGGTAGGGCACATACACCTGTAATCAGGCAAGCGAATGATTTCTTCATCATTGTGGGACTCCATGTCCAAAAAGTTTGTTAGGATTTTTCTTGCGCCCACCTTAACGCTATTTTTAAATAGGCTTTGTTTAGTTAAATTTTATAATTGTTATGCTTATGATTTTTTTTGTTTGATTTAAATAAATTGATGAAGAAAATGTGGATGCGTAAAAAAAGTCACCGGAGTGACTTTTTTAAAATAATTCAAAGGGAATGAATTACATAAAGCGAGACAGATCTTCTTCAGGTCGAGCAGTGAGTACTTCGATCCCTGTTTGTGTTACCAAAATCGTATGTTCATATTGAGCAGATAACTTGTGATCTTTTGTGACAACCGTCCACTTATCACCTAAAAGTTTGGTTTGCCAAACACCTGCGTTGACCATTGGTTCGATGGTAAAGGTCATGCCAGCCTCTAGACGCATACCCGTACCTTTTTGGCCATAGTGTAAAACTTGTGGTTCGTCGTGGAAAACATTGCCGATACCATGGCCACAATATTCACGGACAACGCTGAAACGTTCAGATTCAACATATTGCTGAATGGCATAGCCCACATCACCTAGATATGAACCATCTTTAACAGTTGCCATACCACGATACATCGCTTCCTGTGCCACTGAACATAAACGATTAGCAAGAATAGATGTTTCACCACCCACGATGTACATCATGTTGGTATCACCGTGATAACCATCTTTAATCACTGTTACATCAATATTAAGAATATCACCGTTCTTTAATGTTTTATTTTCAGAAGGGATGCCGTGACAAACTACATGGTTAACCGAAGTACAAATAGAATGTTGAAAAGCAGGGCGGCCAGGTGCAGCACCGTAACCTACACAGGCAGGAATCGCGTGTTGAACATTTTCAATATGATTGCGACAGATTGTATCGAGTTCTAGTGTGCTCACACCCGCTTTAATATGCGGTTTAATCATGTCTAGAACTTCAGCCGCCAATTTCCCTGCAACACGCATCTTTTCAATTTCTTCAGGTGTTTTGATTAATCGGCGTGGGGCTGTATAAGTTGTATTCATGATCTCTAAAAACTTTTGGTAATTTGCAAGTGTCTATGGTATAAATAGCCGCCTATTTTATCAAATGCTTTTCGTGAATATATTTTACGAAAATATCTGATAACAATAGTCGTAAAAAATCCGCACATATATCGACACATTACTCTGGGTGCCTAGCAATAGGTGGAGAATGCGGATATATGGAGGCCTAACCCAAACTTTAAGGTAAAGAAAATGGCAGATTACAACGTAAGCATGCGCGACCTTCTTCAAGCAGGCGCACACTTTGGTCACCAAACTCGTTTCTGGAACCCAAAAATGCGTCAATACATTTTTGGCGCGCGTAACAAAATTCACATCATCAACCTTGAGCACACTGTTCCTGCGTTAAATGATGCTTTGAACTTTGTTAACAATCTTGCAAGCAAAAAGAACAAAGTATTGTTCGTTGGTACTAAACGTGCTGCTTCTAACATCATCCGTGAACAAGCTCAACGCGCTGGTCAACCATATGTAGATCACCGTTGGTTAGGTGGTATGTTGACGAACTGGAAAACACTTCGCCAATCTATCAACCGTTTAAAAGACCTTCAAACTCAATCTCAAGACGGTACTTTTGCTAAGCTTACTAAACGTGAAGCTTTAGAGCGTACTCGTGAGATGGAAAAACTTGAACGTGCTTTAGGCGGCGTTAAGAACATGGGTGGTTTACCTGACGCATTATTTGTAATCGACGTTGATCACGAAGCGATTGCAATCAAAGAAGCGAAAAACTTAGGTATTCCTGTAATCGGTATCGTTGATACAAACTCTAACCCAGACAACGTTGATTACGTTATTCCGGGTAACGACGATGCGATTCGTGCAGTAACTTTGTATGCTTCAGCTATGGCTGATGCGATTCTTGCTGGTAAAGAATACGCTCAATCACAAGCTAATGCACAAGCAAAAGGCGACGATGCTGCGAAAGACGCATCTGAGGCTTAATGCGTTTTGACGCAAGCTTGTCATTTTTGCGACATGTAATGGTGGCAAATTAAAGCGTCGAGAGTGCAAACGGCCCAGAGTTTCTTTGGGCCGTTTTTGTTGAACAGATTTATTTTCTACCGATTTTAGGAGATCAACATGACTGCAGTTACTGCGAGCATGGTAAAAGAATTACGTGACCGTACTGGTCTTGCAATGATGGAATGCAAAAAAGCATTAACAGAAGCAGGCGGTGACATCGAACTTGCGATTGATAACCTTCGTAAATCAGGTCAAGCAAAAGCTGCTAAAAAAGCAGGTAACATTGCTGCTGATGGCGCGATCACTATTATTCAAAACGGTAACAAAGCAATTCTTGTTGAAGTTAACTGTCAAACTGACTTCGTTGCTAAAGACGAAAACTTCAAAAACTTCTCTGATAAAGTTGCTGCTGCTGCACTTGCTGCAAACGAAACTGATGCTGCGAAAATTGCTGAACTTAAGCTTGAAGACGGCGCGACTGTAGAAGAAGCTCGTGTTGCACTTGTTCAAAAAATCGGTGAGAACATTCAAGTTCGTCGTGCTCAAATCGTTGAAGGCGAAAACTTGGCTGTTTACAAACACGGTTTAAAAATCGGTGTTGTTGTTTCTTACACAGGTGATGCTGACACTGGTAAAGGTATTGCAATGCACGTTGCTGCGTTCAACCCAGTTGCTGTAAATGCTGAAGCTGTTCCAGCTGACTTGATCGCTAAAGAGAAAGAAATTGCTGAAGCGAAAGCATTAGAATCTGGTAAGCCAGCGAACATCGTTGAGAAAATGGTAACTGGTTCAGTTGAAAAATACTTGAACGAAGTTGCGCTTGATCGTCAAATGTATGTTATCGACAATGATAAGAAAGTTGCTGATGTATTAAAAGCGACTGGTACAGTTGTAGCTCAATTCGTTCGTTTCGAAGTGGGTGAAGGTATTGAGAAGAAAGCTGAAATGAGTTTTGCAGAAGAAGTTGCTGCTGCTCAAGCTGCTGCGAAGTAATTCGTATCTTCTAAAAAACCCAGTCATTATGACTGGGTTTTTTATTGGCTGTATAAAAAGCCCACTATATTGAGTGGGCTTTTATCGGTAGAAATAACTTATTCAGCTTCTTTCTTGAGTTCGTATTTGTCAGCTAATTCGCCTGTAATCTCTTTGCCTTCCATATCGAGGGCTTTTAAGTAGCCTTCTGCAACGAAGTATTTGCGGTTATCACCTGCCTTGTCGAGTTCAATGACAGAAGTGTTCTTGCTGTCAAAAGCGAAGCTACCTTTGCTTTCAAATGCTTTGCCATCACCTTTGCCTAAATAAGTCTCTTTGATCTCGTAAGTTTTATCTAGGTTGAGCTTAAGCTCAGTCTTAATCCCTTCGCAATCTGCGCATGGAAGTACACCAGTATACGTACCATTCCAGTCTAATGAATTTTCTGCGGTATGTGCACTATCAGCGATGACTTCAGAGCTTGCTTCTGTTGTGGTTGCTGGGGGTGTTTGCTCATCAGTTTTTGGGGTTTCTGCTTTATTGCATGCAACTAAAAAAATAGATGCCAAAGAAATTGCGATTAGTGATTTTTTCATCTTAGATATAACCTTGTGAAAACATTAATATCCAAGTTATTAGATTTTAAAAAGAAATGGTAGTAAGGGAATGTAAGGGTTATTTAACCTTTGGTAAAGCAAGACAAGTTAACCTTGTCTTGCTTTGAAGCGAGGGTTTGATTTGCAAATGACAAATAGCTTGCCACGACGCTTAATAATCTGGCAGTCAGCACTACGACGTTTTGCACTTTTAAGGGATGAGCAGACTTTCATTTTAGGTCTTGATGAATTTGTGTTATGTTATAATATTTCGCTTATTTGAGCATGTAGAGTTAGTCTTATTCTTTGGTGGGGTAAATGTTAATAATAAAAAAGCCCTTATCTTTCGATAAGGGCTTTTTTGAATCTGGAGCGGGAAAGGAGACTCGAACTCCCGACCCCAACCTTGGCAAGGTTATGCTCTACCAACTGAGCTATTCCCGCAATAGGACGCATTATAGAGAGTTTCATTCAAGTGTCAACTCTTTATAATGCTAAGTGTTTAATTAATCAGCACGTCGCCAGATTGTTCCTTGACGTGTATCTTCCAAAACCACACCTTGATCCAATAAAGACTGGCGAATGCCATCAGCTTGAGCAAAGTCTTTGGCCTTTTTCGCATCAACACGCTGTTGAATAAAACTTTCAATTTCAGCATCGGAAAGGCTAAGTGCTTCCTGACCAATATCTGATTTTAGGAATTCATCTACATCATGCTGAACCAGACCAAGAATGTTGGTTAAATGACGCAGAGTAGAGTAAAGCAGCGTTGCTTGTTCCGCTTGCTCTTCTTTCACCGCGCGATTAAGTTCTTTATTCAGTTCGAACAATACCGCCATTGCTTCAGCGGTATTGAAATCATCACACATCGCATTGTTAAAGCGTTCTACAAAGTTTTGCTCTAATGTCTCAACCGTTTTTTGACCATACACCTGTTGATAGGCTTTAAATGAATGATAAAAACGGCTTAGCGCAGTTTTTGCTTCTTTTAAAGCCACATCAGAGAAGTTAACTGGGCTGCGATAATGCGAAGACACGATGAAGTAGCGAATCACTTCAGGATGGAATTTCTCCATCACATCGCGAATGGTAAAGAAGTTGCCTAAAGACTTAGACATTTTCTCGCCATCAACATTGATGAAACCAACATGCATCCAATAATTAACATATTGTTCACCAGTCGATGCTTCACTTTGTGCGATTTCATTTTCATGATGCGGGAACATCAGATCTGAACCACCCCCATGAATATCGAAATGATTGCCTAGGCAGCAAGTCGACATTGCAGAGCATTCAATATGCCAACCTGGGCGGCCATTACCCCAAGGTGAAGCCCAAGCAGGTTCATTTGCTTTGGCATGTTTCCACAGTACAAAGTCAAAGGGATGTTTCTTTTCAACTTCAACATCCACACGCTCAGATGCACCCGCTTGCATATCATCCAATTTACGACCAGATAAACGACCGTATTTATTGAACTTGCTCACCTCAAAATAAACATCGCCATTGCTAGCAGGGTATGCAGCCCCTTTGTCAACCAATGTACCGATCATATTTTGCATTTGATCAATATATTCAGTTGCTTTGGGCGCCTCATCTGGTTCAGCACAACCTAAGTTAGCCGCATCTTCATTCATTGCCTGAATAAAACGAGCAGTGAGTTGTTGGATGCTTTCACCATTTTCATTGGCGCGGGCAATGATCTTGTCATCGATGTCGGTAATGTTGCGAATATAGCGAACTTTCCAACCTTGGCTGCGCAGAAAGCGAATGATGTAGTCAAATGCAACCATAACCCGAGCGTGCCCGATATGACAGTAATCGTAAACCGTCATACCACAGACATACATATCGATTTGACCTTCTTTACGTGGGACAAATTCAACTTTTTTACGTTGCTCAGAGTTATATAGAACAAAAGGTTGCATAAGGGTTTTCAAACACTCTACAAAAATCGTTATTCATCATAACGTATGCACCATATTTCATAAAGTTATCAGCAGAAAAAAGATGGCTTTCATTTGCAATATTTCTTTATTCAAAACCAATTTGACTCACTGTCCGAAGTTGAACTTTTTTTTGCGAAATAATAATAAATCACAGCCGTTGCCAGAATGCCGACCAACCAAGAGATATCAATACCACCTAACATGGTCACGATGTGACCCGTGTAAACTTTACTATGAATAAACGGAAGTTGTAGTAACACGCCCATGATATAACAGCCAATGCCGATATGATTCCAGCGGCCATATTTCCCATCTGGATCATATAAGGCGTCAACATCACATTCTTCTTTAGAGATGAAATAGTAGTCTACAAGGTTAATTGCACTCCAAGGAATGAAGAAGGTGAGTAGGAACAGAATGAATGCTTTAAAGCTGTTTAAAAAAGTATGTTCACCAGCAATTGCGATGATTGTAGAAATGGCAACCATAGCCAGTACAATACCTAAACGCGTCATTCTTGAAATTTGATAGCGCGGTTTGAAGCTATTCCAAATGGTTGCAATACACATGAAGCATCCATAAGCATTCAGCGTGGAGAGTGTGACCTTACCAAAGGCGATACTGAAATATAAGAACGTAATGATCAGTGCGACGGCGTTCATTCCCACGACATATTGCACCTCATTTCCGACAAAGCCGCCTTGTGAAATCTGTGCAATCAATACACCCAAAGTCATGGAAATTTGCGAACTGAGGAGTGAACCTAAACCAACAGCCAAAAAGACACGGGTGGAGGAGGTGTTTGACGGTAGGTATCTGGAATAATCGGCTACATAAGGACCGAATGAAATTTGCCAAGAGGCCGAAAGCGAAATTGCTAACAAAAATGAGGACCAGCTAAACTTTTGAACGGCAATTAATTCTGAAAAGTTTGAATGAGTTAAAATTTGAGTCAAAATAATAATAAAGGCAATTATGCCAATAACGCTTGCAACTTTTCCGACCCAGTGGATTAGGCGATAACCAATGGTGGCAAAGATCACAATAAAAGCCGCATAGATTAAAATTCCAGTGCTATTGCTGACATTGATGAGTTGTGCGATCGCTTTACCTGCGAGAACTTCACCCGTGG
Organism: Acinetobacter sp. UBA991; assembly: GCF_002292065.1. Lineage (NCBI taxonomy): Bacteria > Pseudomonadati > Pseudomonadota > Gammaproteobacteria > Moraxellales > Moraxellaceae > Acinetobacter > Acinetobacter sp. UBA991. The sequence continues at coordinate 22,965 of NZ_DBBF01000004.1, forward strand.
CTGTAAACCCAATGTACATTAAGCAAACTAAGAGAATCGGAATGCATGCACCATATACGCCAAATTGCACGCGGCTTGAAATCATTTGAGGAAGGCCAAGTTTGGGACCTTGTGCTGCATGCAATGCCATGACGATGGCACCGAAGCATTGGCCAATCAATAAACCGATAATCGACCAAAACACATCACCACCCAGTACAACGGCCAAAGCACCTGTAACGATCGCTGTGATTTGTAAATTAGCACCAAACCACAGGGTAAATTGGCCGAAAACACTGCCATGTCTTTCGTGTTCTGGAATGAAATCAATACTGCGGTTTTCAATAAATTGATGTTTTTCTTTCCCATCCACTGAGGTCATCTTTTTACTCCGTATCCTTGAAGCACTTTTCGTCATAAAAAATACCTAATTATTGCTTAGGTATGATCATGTATGATCTTATTTGTATATGTATATACAACTTGAGTTAATAATAAGCAAGTTTTCCTGTGAAGTATAGAAGGGATCTACGATTAAGAATGAATGTACATATGCCTAACTAAATTGGGATTCAACATATGGGTGTATAGCCCAAATATTATGAGTCCTATTTCATACTTCATCTCTTCATTTTTCATGAAAACTTATACATTTAGAAACGTGTATGATTTGCAGATATGTTAGAATCGCCACCATTCTTTTGATTAAAATCATCTACCATCAGGTGGATAGAGTATTATTTTGAGTCAAACTCATATGTCACACACTATAGATTTCCAAAAAAGCGCATTAGAAACGTTGCGTGTCGAACAACAAGCCATAGATGTCTTAACTGCGCAAATTGATGAACGCTTCGATATTGCATGCGAAATCCTTTTGCAATGCCAAGGACGTGTTGTTGTAACTGGTATGGGTAAGTCTGGTCATATCGGTCGTAAAATGGCAGCTACCTTTGCATCGACTGGAACACCATCTTTCTTTATGCATCCAGGTGAAGCAGGCCATGGTGATCTAGGAATGTTAGTGCGTGGTGATGTACTGATTGCAATTTCTAACTCAGGCAAGAGTGATGAAATCATGATGTTAATGCCTTTAATCAAGCATTTAGCTGTGCCTTTAATTACCATTAGTCGGGATAATAAAGGACCAATGCCTCAAAATGCAGATGTGGCATTGACATTAGGTTTAGCTGACGAGGCTTGTCCTTTAGGCTTAGCACCAACATCAAGCACTACAGCAACATTAGTGTTGGGGGATGCATTAGCTGTTGCGCTATTAGAAGCACGCGGTTTTACTGCGGATGATTTTGCGCGTTCACATCCAGCTGGAGCCCTAGGTAAACGGTTGCTTTTGCATGTGAAGCATTTGATGCATACAGGTTCAGAATTACCAAAGGTTCGCCCAGATACACCAATGAATAAAGTGTTATATGAAATTTCTGATAAGCGTCTGGGTTTAACCACGATTGTCGATGAAAATGATACCTTATTGGGTATTTTTACCGATGGTGATTTACGTCGTATGATTGACCAGCAACAAGGCTTCGATGTGAACTTAGCGGTTTCTGAAGTAATGACTAAAAATCCACTAACGATTTCACAAGAAGCGCGTGCGGTGAAAGCTTTAGAAAAAATGCATGACAGAAAAGTGAATCAATTTGTAGTTGTTGATGATGCCAATAAAGTGATTGGTGTGATTAGTATGCATGACCTCATTCAGGCAGGAGTAAATTAAGCCATGGCATCTTATGCTTTACAAGAACAAGCACGTCATTTAAAAGCACTGGTACTTGATGTGGATGGGATTTTAAGCGATGGCTTTGTTACATTAACCAATTCAGGTGATGAGATTAAATCATTTGATATCCGTGATGGCTTGGGAATGAAGCTGGTTCAACAAGCGGGTATGAAAGTAATTATTATCACAGGTCGAAAAAGTCAGATTGTTGAAAAACGGATGTCTGATCTTGGTGTAGATTTGGTATTCCAAGGACGTGAAGATAAAGGGGTGGCATTGCGTGAAGCTTGTGCTCAATTGGATCTATTGCCCGAAGATTGTATTTATATGGGCGATGACTGGCCTGATCTATCTGCATTTGCTATCGCTGGTATGAAAGTTACTGTGCCTAATGGACATGAAGAAGTACGTCGTCGTGCTAATTTAGTGACCCAAGCGATGGGTGGTCGTGGTGCTGTACGAGAAGTATGCGATATGTTGTTGATGGCAAAAGGTGTTTACCAAGAACTGCTTGAAAAATATCTTGCTGTACCACATTAATATAGTGTTGATTCGCTCAAAGGTTAGGTAACCCTGTTTATGGATACCAAAGTTTTATATGTTGTTGCTGTTGTAGTCGCTTCTATAAGTGGTGGCTACTATTACTACAGTGGCAAAGCAAAAAAGTTGGATGTTGATTCAGCCAAGAATATGACCTATTCAGCCCAGGGTGTTCATTTAACTCAAACTGACGAGCAGGGCAATTTGTATATGCGAGCTGAAGTTAAACAGCTACAACAGAATATGCAACAAAAAACCTCCCAGCTTGATCAACTGAATGCGGTGATGTACAAACAGGGCAAACCTGATGCAACATTCTATGCAAAACAAGCAAATGGCTATGATGATAATACTAAAGTCATTTTGCTTGGAGATGTTGTTGCAACGAAACTGTCCGATCAAGGTAACAAATTAGAGTTTCATACGGATGAACTCACTGGTTACCCAAAAACAAGAGAGCTTGAAACACAACATCAGGTGATAGTTCAATCACCATCTGCTGAATTTGTGAGTCAAGGTCTTAAGGCTAATTTAAATAATGGTCAATATGAGTTTTATAAAATTCGAGGAAAGTATGCGCCAAGTTCTTAATTCCAAATCTCGTTCTACTTTCCTTAAACAACTAAGCTGCGTTGCTGTTGTTGCACTTTCTTCTGCAGCTAGTTTTGCTTTGCCATCGGATCGTAACCAACAGCTTTCTTTGGTTGCGGATCGTGCAACCTATAATGATAAAACAGGTATAACGACCTATACAGGCAATGTTGTGATCGAACAAGGCACCATGAAGCTTCAAGCTGATTCACTTGTTGCAAATTTAAATAGCAAAAAAGAAATTCAAATCATTACGGCCAAAGGTCAGCCAGCAAAGTTCCAGCAGCAAATGGATACCAATAAGGGCTTAGCTCGAGGTGAAGCACAGACGATCGTGTACAATGCAGATACGGGTATTCTTACTTTAACGGGTAAAGCATACCTTTATCAGGATGGCTCAAGCATTCGTGGTAATAGCTTAAAATACAGCATGAATAAAGGTGATGTAGAGGCACAAGGATCTTCAACTAACCGTGTGCAAATTATTATTCCACCTTCAAGTTCAAAAAGTTTCCCAGGGGCGCGTGATTAATGGAACAATCAATGCAGCAACCACAGACGCTCTGTATCAAGCACTTAGCGAAGAACTACAGTAAACGTTGGGTAGTAAAAGATGTTTCTTTTACTATGCAAAGTGGACAAATTGTTGGTCTGCTTGGGCCAAATGGTGCAGGTAAAACGACGAGCTTTTATATGGTCGTCGGTTTGGTTCGTATGGATAAAGGCGAGATTCATTTAGATAATCTGGACTTGTCTGATCTGGCGATGCATGAGCGTGCACGTAAAGGTATTGGTTATTTGCCTCAGGAAGCTTCAATCTTTAGAAAGTTGACGATTGCTGAAAACATTATGGCAATTTTAGAAACGCGTAAAGATTTGAATAAGCAACAACGTCAGCAACGCCTGAATGAATTATTAAATGATTTTAAAATTAATCATATTAAGGATTCATTGGGGATGAGTGTGTCTGGTGGTGAGCGTCGCCGTGCTGAAATTGCTCGTGCTTTGGCTGCCGATCCTAAGTTTATGCTTCTAGATGAACCATTTGCTGGTGTCGACCCAATTTCTGTTGGTGATATTAAAGATATTATTCAAACACTTAAGGATCGTGGTATTGGGGTTCTGATCACGGATCATAACGTACGTGAGACTTTAGCAATTTGTGAAAAAGCTTATATTGTGAGTGAAGGGTCTGTAATTGCAGAGGGCACACCACAAGAAATTCTAGATAATGAGCAAGTGCGTAAAGTATATTTAGGTGATGATTTCGTCGTTTAAATCGGCCGATTATCACTTTTAAAAAAGAACCGTAAGGTTCTTTTTTTGGGGTAAATAAAATAATAAATGGTTAAATATTGAGTTGTTGATGAAGGGGTGGCTTATATTTTATCCTAATTGTATGATAAATATATATTTTATAGATTCCACTATAAAGGCATAATCTATTAAAATGCGAACTGTTTTACAAAAATATACATATATCTAGCGATGAAATTATGTGCGGAACGTAGTGTTTTTTATAAAAAAATGCTTAAAATGAAAATGCTGAAATGATAACAATACGAAAAAAATATGAACTTGCACAACGATATAAAAGTGAATAATGGATCATGGAAAAAAAGTATGGATTTTAAGTGGTTACTTTATGTAGCAACCTTGTCTGTGCCAATGACACATGCAACAACTCCAAGTGAACAGTATCACACTTTAAAGAACAATATTTCTCAGCTTTTTGTCCCAAAAAGTAGTGATGAGTTTAAAGTGGCACAAATGCAGAAATTAAGTAATTTTTCTGTTGATGCTTCACTCGGGAGTGATTTGCCTGTGGTTGGATCAGGCCGTCCTCAAGTCGATACCGTTCCTGCTGCTTTCTGGCAGAATCAGCGAAAAGTACTCAAAGATGCGGTACAGCGGAACCCTGAAATTTCGCAAGGAATTTCATCATTAGCCTCACAAAATGCCAATATTGATGTTGCCAAATCTGGCTACTATCCACAGATAGGTGGTGGGGTCAGCACAGGTGATTTGGGCAAAAAAAGTACTCGAGGCCAACAGTTACTCACTTTAAGTGCTGCACAAATGCTTTATGACTTTGGTAAAGTTAAATCAGGTGTTGATGTCGAAAAAGCCAAAGTTGTGGTTGGGCAAGCGAATGTTCTAGTGAAAATTGATGATATTTCATTAGATGTTGCGCAAACAATTGTTAATATTCAGCGTTATCAAAAACTGATCCAGATTGCGAATCAGCAAATCGCAGGGATTAAGCGTATCCAAGAGATGGCTAATCTGCGTGCTAATGCGGGAATTAGTAGTCAGGCTGATCCGATACAGGCCCAATCTTATTTGCAATCCGCTCAATCAGCGATGATCGCGCAACAATCTTTGCTGAGCCAATATCAGCAGCATTTGTATACCTTATTAGGTTTTGATACACGAAATGTACAATGGGCGATTTCAGAAGATTTTGTAAAACAATCAGATTTATATGCTGCACCGCAGTTCAATACCATTCCACAAATGATCGCAGCTCAGGCTGGAATTGAGGTTGCCCGTAATCAAAAATTACAGACACAGATTAGTAATTATCCGACACTATCTGTAAAAGGAGAACTGAGTCAAGCTTTACATGGTAGGAACCCTGGAAATGATAAAGAGGGTGGGTTCGATAGTGCGATTATGTTGGAAGCTAGTAGCCAGTTCTATCAAGGTGGGGCCACATCCTCGAAAACTCGTGCGGCTAGTTTTGCTGAAGAGGCAGCAAAAGCACAAGTCAATGCGGTGTATTTAAAAGTATTGGATCAGATTCGAACCAGCAGAGAACAAATTGAAAACAAACAACGTCAAATGCAGGTTTTAGCAGGACAACAAGCAACAACAATACGAACAAGAGAACTTTATCAAGAACAATATAAGTTGGGAACACGGACTCTGGTTGATCTGTTAAATGCAGAACAGGCGATTCATAGTGCGAATTCAGAGGCAGAAACAGCACGTTATGACATTTACAGCAGTATTGCTCAATATATTGCTGCAACAGGACGTTCTCGCCAAGCCTATGACCTCAATAATATAAAAATCCAAGGATTTGAGGTACAACCATGATTACTACAAAAATAAACTATCAGCCTTGGTTACAAGCCATACTGACCATTGCAAAGCATTATCGAATTGAACCTTCTGAGGAACGGATTCGCCTGCAGCTTGACTGGAATCAAAACCAGAATCTAGATGAAGTTTTAGTGTTAATCAGCAGACAGGTTGGATTAAACCTTAGAAGAGTTGCCTTTAGCGACGACGTGATTAACCCTTGGCGTTTACCTGTATTGGTAGAATTAGCCGACGGGCAGGTTGGTGTTATTGATAAAGCTGACGGTTCAGGCCATGTCAGTGTTCAACTAAGTGGCGATCAAGGTCTATCCCAAAAATTTGCCGTTGGCGCATTGAAGCATATTATTAAAAATGTATATGTGCTCCGCCCTGAACAGTCAGTACCCGATGCGCGTATTGATGAATATATCAAACCATACGAGGCAAGCTGGTTTTGGTCAATTGTATTGCAAGACTGGAAACGCTATATCGATATCATGTTGGCCTCAATGATTGCCAATATTTTGGCCTTGGCCACGATTATTTTTTCAATGCAAGTCTATGACCGAGTTGTTCCATCACAGTCGATTCCAACACTTTGGGTACTTGCGAGTGGTGTACTCATTGCTGCGATTTTTGAGTTTGTATTAAGACTTTCACGGGTTTATATCTCAGATATTATTGGTAAAAGGGCAGATTTACGAATTTCTGATCGCGTATTTGGTCATGCAATTCGGATTAAGAATAGTGAGCGCTCTAAGTCAACGGGAACCTTTATTTCTCAGATCCGTGAGTTAGAAGGTGTTCGAGATCTAGTGACATCAACGACCATGGGGGCCATTGCCGATTTACCCTTTTTCTTTTTATTCCTGATTATCTTCGCAATCATTGGTGGTAACTTATTTTGGGTCATGTTATTGGTCGTGCCTCTAATGATCTTGCCTGCAATTTTGGCACAAAATAAATTGGCACAGCTTGCACAAGAAGGGATGCGTGAATCTTCGATTCGAAATGCAATTTTAGTAGAAGCAGTACAGGGTATTGAAGATATTAAATTAGGGGCTTAGGAAGTTA
>NZ_DBBF01000039.1:0-58096 GCF_002292065.1 Acinetobacter sp. UBA991
AGAAATGGTAATGCCTGGTGACAACGTTGAGATGTCAGTAGAGTTAATCCACCCGATCGCAATGGACCCAGGTCTACGTTTTGCGATCCGTGAAGGTGGTCGTACTGTAGGCGCTGGTGTTGTTGCTAAAGTAACTGCATAATCGCTTAGAGTGATAAAAAACACCCCTCTGGGGTGTTTTTTTATATCTGTGGTTTTGTATTTCTTTTCTTATATCTAAAATCTAATATTCAGTTAAAATTTCCTTTTACGTCAGAAAAGTTGTTTCATTGATTTTCTTTTTTCTCTTGCATCGAGAATTAGTCTTACTTATTTTCTTTTTCTCTTGCGTCGAAAAATTTAATACTTAATTAAATTTTTCTCCTCATGTCCTAAACTGATACTACGCTGTCCTAAACTGCACTTAATTGATTCGCATAAAACCGTAATATAAAACTCAAGAAAACGAACAAAAGTGCTCAGTGGAGATATTCCACTGAAAAGGAGTAGGCAGCATGAATGCTAAAGTGAATGTTTCGAATCGTGCAGGTGCAAGTTTCCCAGTACGTCGTATGAATTTTGATTTTAATGAAGTTCCTGAATATTGGGTCAGTGGTTCTGCTGGATTAACTCATTTTATGACAGGTTTATCTGCACTATTTCCAGATGGTGAAAAACTCTTTATCGATTCAGTGCGTGCTGTACGTTATCACCCAGCCATTAAAGACAATGAAAAACTGCAAAAAGAAATCAGTGCTTTTATTGGTCAAGAGGCGATGCATACCCAAGAGCATGTCAACTTTAATGCTTCAGCTCAGAAATATGGTCATGATGTCGAAACACTTGAACGAAGAACAGGTGTCGTGATTCAAACAGGCCGTAAATTATTTGCTAAATTGGTTAAGCCATTTGGCATGACGCAAGAAATGGTCGATTTGACTGCAACTACAGCACTCGAACATTTTACTGCAACCATTGCATCAGAATTATTGCGTAATCCGCATATTCAAGAGTTAATGCAAGACAAGACCATGGAATATATGTGGTTATGGCATGCAGTAGAAGAAAATGAACATAAGGCGGTTGCTTATGATGTGTATGAAGAAATTTTTGGTCGTGGTGTAAAAGCCTACGCATTACGCAATACTGCACTGGTCGTTTCGATGGTTGCAATTTTCTTGACTCAATCTTCATTCGTATTGAAATTATTGAAAGATGATGGAAAATTAAATTTCAAAGAGCTCGGTATGATTTATGAATACGCCTATAGTCCGTCGAAAGGAATTATCTCTGGAATGGCGGGTGAAATGTTGGCCTACTTCAAGCCTGGTTTCCATCCAAATGATTTAGATACCGTACAATTATTGCAAGATTGGAAGGCAAAATTAGGTCTGTAAACGCTGTTTATTTTAGCCTCGTAATTCCTGAAAAGGGACAATAAGTATTGTCCCTTTTTTATTTTAATCTTTCATTTCATACAGAATTTTGAGCAAGCTGACATGTCCTAAGATGATGCTTTTCTGACCTTATCTGCACTTATTTCATGCACTGAAAAGAGCGTATAAATAAAGTATGGAATACGATCAATGAAAAATATTCATCGGATAGGAGAACAGGGTATGAATGCTAAAGTCAATATTTCAAACCGAGCTGGCGCCAGTTTCCCTGTACGCCGAATGGATTTTGAATTTGGTGAGGTGCCACGTTATTGGGCCAATGGTGATGCTGCTTTAACTCATTTTATGACTGCGCTTTCGGCACTGTTTCCAGAAGGTGAGCAATTCTTTGTGAACAGCACCCGTGCAGTACGGAATGATCCCAAACTCGCAGATGAGCGACTTCAGAAAGAGATCAGTGCCTTTATTGGTCAAGAAGCCATGCATTCAAAAGAGCATCTTGCATTTAATGCTTCAGCGGAGGCCTATGGTTACGATGTTCGTAAAATGGAAGGGCAAACAGGTCGTTTAATCAACCGTACCATTGGAATGACAGCAAAACTCTTAAAACCTTTCGGTTTCACCAAAGAAATGATTGGTTTGACGGGAACCTGTGCCTTGGAGCACTTTACTTCAACCATTGCAGAAGAACTATTAAGTAATCCAGACATTCAAGCGATGTTTATGGATGAAACCATGTACCATTTATGGATGTGGCATGCAGTTGAAGAAAACGAGCATAAAGCGGTTGCTTTTGATGTCTATGAAGCGATGTATGGTCAAGGCCCTAAAGCGTATTTTATGCGTTCATTGGCCTTAGTTATTGCAATGGGGCTCATCTTTATTACCCAATCTTATTTTACCGCCAAGCTTCTACAAACAGATGGCAAATTGACATGGCGTGATACCAAATACATGATCAAATTTATGTATGGCTATAAAGGTTTTATGACCCGCCAAATCCCGACCTTGTTAGATTTTTTAAGACCGAAATTTCATCCGAATGATGAAGATACCACAGCACTTTTGAATAAATGGCGTGCTGAATTGGGTTTTAATCTAAGTTAACTTCAATGGGCAGTCAAAACTGCCCATTTTTTTATTCAAATTTTGCTTTAAATTGCTGATAATCTGCACCAGTATTTTATAGAGTGATAGATCGTGATTCGATTGATGCAAGAAAATGACTTAGAAAGTGTGGCGGGGATTGAGCGATTGGTGCAAACCCATCCCTGGTCAAAGCAGCAGTTTCAGGAGTCTTTCGCCTCGTATCAATGTACGGTGTATGAACAAGCCAATCAAGTGGTGGGATTCTGTATTCTGCAGCCCGTTTTGGATGAAGCAAATTTATTGTTGATGGCGATTCACCCAAGCCAACAGGGTAAAGGACTGGGTTATGAATTATTAGAAAGCTCAATCCAGCAATTAAAAAACAATCCAATTCAGATTTTTTTAGAAGTTCGTGAAAGTAATGCAGCTGCGATTCGTTTGTATGAAAAAACAGGTTTTCATCAAATTGACTTACGTAAAAATTATTATCCAAACCCCGATGGTTCAAGAGAGCATGCCGTGATTATGGTCAAAACATGCACTGATGATTTTGCAGCGTTATTTCAATAAATTTATGCAATTTAAGTTTGACTCAGACATATATTCTAAAATATTAAAAAGTATTTGTTGTAACGGAGTCATTCAGGTTAATTATCCAATTTCATGATAAACCTGCGGTTCGCCCTACTTTTGTTTCGGTATGAGGAGCGAAAGCTCCGCAAGGGCAAACCATCTTTCTTGCACTACTTGATCAAAGTTCACCGCAAGGCGAAAAACTTTGCTTAGTATAAACTACGCACTTCGTTTGTCTTGCGCTGCGCTAAAGCTATAATCGCTTTAACTTGCTCAGGTTGTGAATGACACTTGCGTGTATCAAATAGTCGAAAAAATTATCAAATTTAAATTATTTAATAATTAAATTATTCCACTCAGAAGGCAGCGTACTCATCAATGAATTTCCAAGTTGATGGATTTCATTTTCAGAGAGTGGACGATTAAGTCGACGCCATTGCCCATCAAGCAATAATTCGAGTGGCGTATATTGCGATTTATAATTCATTTTGGGTGAATGTGGCACCCAGTAGCCTAGGTATAAATAGTCTAGGTTGAGTGTGCGTACATATTCGATTTGTTTAAGGATCGCAAACACACCTAAAGAACGGCGTTGTTCATCTGGATCAAAGAAGGTATAGACTGCTGACAGCCCATCGTCCATCAAATCACAGGTTGAAACACCAATCAGTTTTTGGTCTTTCCAAAGTTCAATAAAGAAACTTTCTGTGCAGCTATGTACCAGAAATTTTTCAAACTGATCTAGACTGGCAGGGTACATATCACCATCTGAGTGACGTTCATTGATATAACGTTCATATAAGTCGTAGTGTTGTTGAGTGGCTTGCGAGGTCGGCAAAATACTCATTTGCAAATCTTGATTGCGTTTCCATGCCTTTTTTTGGCTGCTGTTCATTTTAAATTCTTGAACGGGAACACGGCAAGATAAGCATTGGCGACATAAGTGACATTCAGGGCGATAGACAAAATCACCACTACGACGAAAACCAACACGAGAAAGTTCTGACAACGTCACCACATCGATACGGTGAATTGGATCTAGGAACACCATTCGGGCTGATTTGTTATCAAGATAACTGCAGTCGTGCGGTGGCGTAATATAGTACTGTAAGTCATTTAAAAGGGACTTGGGTTGATATGATTTCATTAATCTGTCCCTCCAAGGTGTTAATCCGTTAACCGTCTAATTTTGCAAAAACTGCTATTGTTTTACTTGAAAATACACGTTCTTGATAACTTTTCCAATTGATAGAGGGGGCAATAATTACATCTTGTAACGATTTAAGGTAGGCTTGGCGAGAAAGTGTACTCGCACCGAGGCTTAAAAGGTGATCATTGACCAATTGGCAATCAATCCATGGCAACTGATTTTCTTGTCCAATCAGCATTAAAGTATAGAAAGCCATTTTAGAAACGTCAGTTTCAGTACTAAACATCGACTCTCCAAAGCAGCCTTTGCCAACGCTGACACCATAGAGTCCGCCAACCAATTTATCCTGCTGCCAGACTTCAATACTATAAGCATAACCCGCTTGGAATAATGCGCAATAGCCTTCGATGATATCTTCACTAATCCAGGTTTCATTGGCATAGCTCCGAGGCAATGAACAAGAACGAATCACGTCTTCAAAAGCATTGTTAATGGTAATTCGATAATCATGCTTTTTCATATTTCGAATTAAAGATTTACTTGGTTTGTAAGCATGTGGTTCGATAATGCATCGCGGTTCAGGACTCCACCAGCAAATTGGCTCGTCTTCATTGAACCAAGGGAACAGCCCATGTGTGTAGGCTTCAAATAAAGTAGAAGGGGAGAGGTCTGCACCAATACAAATAAATCCTTGTCCTTCAGGATCAGCTTCGATTGGATTCGGGAAAATATATTGCGAGGGTGGGAGTTGTTGCATAGCATAAAAAATTAATAAGATTAATTCTAAGCTAACTGAAGTTATAGGGAATGGCAATCATTGGCAGAGCCATTCCCTATACGAGATTAATCAAACAAACGTAAATGTTTAGCAATTTCTAATTTTTTACTGTCGAGGAAAAGTTGTGCTTTAGTTTGAATAATTTCAAGACTTTTTTCTTTGTCTGATACGGTTTTACCTTCGCTGTCCAAGACTAACCAATTGAGTTGGCTGATTGCATCCTGTACATATTGCGCAAATTCACTCGCTGATGCTAAACCATCAATGAAATGTGCACGATAGAACAGTTGATGGAAATGCTCAGTTGGAATACCGATTCCTGTAATTGGGCTAATCAGGACATTATAGTTTTGATGAAAACTCGCTTGCTTTAATAAGTAGTGATTTAAACGTTGGGATTGCTCTAAAGTTTGTTGCTTCGGGTCTAAGTTTTGACACGGTTGAGCTAAACCAAGGTGCGATAGAATGACTAAAGCATTGAGAATTTTTGCATAGTTGAGATCTGGCAAACTTTGTTCCAGTTCAAAAATGGTCAGTGGTTGATAGTTTTCCTTTGCAAATTTATCGCCAATGGGCAGATAAATTTCTTCAATTAAATTAAAGGTGCCTAATAACCCACTGATACTGGTTGGTAGTTGTTCCTTGGCTGTAAGTAACACAAAGGCCGTGTTGCGCAGTCGTTCTTGTGCCTGTAATGGGGTTAAGTTATTTTTACCTCGAATAAACAAGTCTCGTCTAAATTGCGTGTTAGCAAAATAGTCGCGGCATTGTTCTTTAAAAATAGGGTGCTCAATGGCATTCAAAAAAGCTTGGTGCTGTTCTGAAAAATTGATGTTATCGAGGTGTGTATTTAAATCGGTTGAACCTGCATAGGACAGTTTGATTTCATCCAGAATACGCACAATTTGCTGGAAGGAAAAACATTGCCAATCTTGATTGAGATATTCATGAATCAAGTAGTTTGGATTTTGCTGTTTTAAATCAGCGACTTTTTGTACGGCATTGGGATTACGTTGCGCAAAAATTGGATTTTGCTTAAGTAAGTCTTCACTGAAGGTGAGGGCTTCATTGACCTTTTGCAGAGGATTGGTACTTTTGCTATTAAACTTAAAATGGCTATGGAACAGTTCGCGAATTGGCATATTCGCTGCCCAACCAGTAACGCAGTTATAGCTGATATAGACAATACCATTGGGTTTTAAGAATTTACGAATAAATTTGAGAATAATGTGCTGATTTTCATAGCTGATCCAGCTCCAAATCCCGTGTAGGCTGATCGAATCAAACATCGGAAGATCAGAACGATTAAGCAACTCTTCAAAACTATCATCATAGAAGTAATGTTCGGTTTTGCTCTGCTCAGCCAGTTGATTGGCATGTGCTGCATGTGCTGGATTGAAGTCTGTACCGTAGAATGCCGCTTCATTACAGGTGGCGTGAATATTAATACTGACACCTTGACCAAAGCCAAGTTCACAATGATTATGATTTTCCTGAAAATCTGGACTATCGATGCCATTTAAAAGTAAGCAAAACTTTTGGAAATTCGGGCTGAGGTCTCGATAATAACCGTAGGTATAATTTACTTCAGTTTGGTAGCCATTCGTCCAGGTCGTTGTCATTGATATATCCTATAGACTGATTGTTGATATGTTTAAAAAGCCGTCAATTTTTCGATTGTATGGATACTCGCAAAAAAAAACCACCAAAGATTGGTGGTTTTTCAATATTGGCCTAATTAGTTTAGATTATCGAGATATTTCTCTGCATCTAATGCTGCCATACAGCCTGAGCCCGCTGAAGTAATCGCTTGGCGATAGATACTATCTGCCACATCACCTGCAGCAAATACGCCTTCAATAGAGGCAGCAGTTGCATTACCCGCAGTGCCGCTATGCACTTGGATATAGCCATCACGCAGATTTAACTGGCCATCAAACATGCCTGTATTCGGTTTATGTCCGATCGCAACAAACAAGCCTTGAACTTGCACATCTTGCGTGCTTGAATCTTGGGTTGATTGGATACGAACAGCCGTTACGCCTGTTTTGTCACCCAATACTTCATCTACTTGATGGTTCCAGATAATACTGATTTTGCCTTCTTTTTCTTTGGCAAAAAGATGGTCTTGTAAAATCTTTTCAGAACGTAAGCTGTCACGACGGTGAACAAGGGTCACATGCGCTGCAATATTAGACAGATAAAGTGCTTCTTCAACTGCTGTGTTACCACCACCCACAACCATGACATTTTGGTTCTTATAGAAGAAACCATCACAGGTTGCACATGCGCTTACACCTTGGCCCATAAACGCAGCTTCAGATTCAAGACCTAGGTATTGTGCAGTTGCACCTGTTGCAATAATCAACGCATCACACGTGTACTCTTCCATATCGCCTTTGAGTACGAATGGACGAGTTTTAAGATCTACTTCATTGATATGATCGTAGACAATTTCTGTACCGAAACGTTCTGCATGAGCTTGCATACGTTCCATAAGCACAGGACCAGTTAATCCTTCTGGGTCACCTGGCCAGTTGTCAACTTCAGTGGTCGTTGTTAATTGACCACCGAGTTGCAAACCCGCAATCAGTGTTGGCTTGAGGTTAGCACGTGCAGCATAGACTGCTGCGCTATAGCCTGCAGGACCAGAACCCAAAATAATTAACCGTGAGTGACGAGCGCTCATTAAAGAACATCCTTTTTATATCAAAACTGCTAAAATTATACGTGAATCCAGAGCGGAGTGGTTTAAATCCATCGGGATAATATTGATTAACTCAATCGAATTGAGCTATATCCGAGCAGGATGTTAACAACAACAGTAAACAATCGTGCATCTTTTTTGTAAGAACGAGTGCATAATATAAAACTTATTGATTAAGGCATTTTAGGCCTTGAAAGATACTAACAAATAACGAATTGGGTTACAGGACTGTATATGACTGCGGTGTCAAGTGTTTATGCACAACGCTTTTTAATGACATTATTTTTGATTTCTTTTGGCATTTATTTATTTCTTGCCACAGTAACCTATACACCATTTGATCCGGGCTGGATGCATATTTCCAGTGATACCCAGCAGGTTTCAAACGCCAGCGGTGTAGCAGGCGCTTGGATCGCAGATTTACTGTTTGGTTTCTTGGGATGGGCAAGTTTGCTGATTCCACTGTTCTTGTTTATTGAAGCCATTCAAGTCTGGTGGCCAAGAAGCTTTTTAAACCGCCCATTTCGTTATGCTGCACAGTTTTTCTTGATCCTGTCCATTTCTAGTTTGTTGTATCTGCATTGGAATACACCTGCAGATACTTTGGATAATGCAGCGGGTGGTATTATTGGTTATGAGTTGGGGCAGAGTTTATCCCAATTATTAACCATCTATGGCGCAACTTTATTCTTATTGGCTTTTAGTATCTTATTACTGACTTTAGCCTTTGGCATTCAGTGGAACAAAACGTGGGCTACATTGAAAAATACGCCTGCTTATTTACAAGATTTATTTTATAAAAATGTGCCTCAGAATGAATCTGCGTATGATCTGACTGAGCAATTAGCCGCTGCTGATACACCTGCAATTAAGAACAAAGTACAAACTGAGTCTGATCTTGTAGCAGATACGAGTGAAGCTAAAGCGAATCAAGTTCAAGCAAAACTGATTAAAATTGATGATTCACATCATCAGTTGATGGCTGAAAAACTGTTTGCCGATGTGCTTGCAAAAGAACAGCAACAAGGTAGTCAGCCAGTACAAACTGAGCAGATTGAAGATTTTGAACAGACTTTACAACGTGCCCATCAGTTTGAAACCGAAAGCCAACGTTTGGTTCAAACAGGTGAAGTATGGCGTGCTTTACAGCGTGATGATGCGAGCCATAAACAGGAAATCGATGCATTATTAAGAGCTGCGGATGACGCTCCTCATGCTCCAGCACAGTATGCATCTACCGCACATGTGGCAACCGCAACGCAGACATCCAGTCACAGCAATCTAGATTGGAATGATGATCAAATCTTTGATGAATTGTTGGCTGCTGTTCCAAACAGTAAGACAGCGACAGATTTACATACTCCATTTACGCAAGAGCCTCCGGCGCATTCAGTCCCTCAGGTTGCTGAGGTCGAATTTGAGGCAGATATTGAAGCATTGATTAATGAATCTGCAAGACCAGCAGCTGTACAGCCAGAAACTGCACCGATTCAAAATGCAATACATCCTATCCAAGAGGATGTTCATCGCATAGCTGAGCAGCAAGCAGATGATTTTAGTGATCTTCTGGTCGAAGAAGAGCGTGAACAGGCTTCACCACGAACGACCAGTTATGCGCAATCCTCTGCTTTTGTAAAAGCACCGATTGAAGTTTCAACACCAACACAAAAAGAAACTCTGTCTAAAGAAGCCTTTATCGAAGCATGGCAAGAAACGGCAGGTAAAGCTGATCCAGATGCAGATTTGGATATTGAAGATGATTTTGATCTGGATGCACCTTTAACGGATGCATTTGGTCGTCCAATGTCACGCGCCATGCAAGTCGCGCAAAAACGCCGTGATCTACCGACTTTACCCGGTCTGGAATTGCTGGATGAAGTTGATCCAAACAAAAAGGTCAATTTTACCGCTGAGCAATTAGCACGTCTTTCTGAGCTGTTAGAGATCAAACTACAAGAGTTTAATGTGAAGGCTCAGGTGGTCGAAGCCCAGCCGGGACCAGTAGTAACACGCTTTGAACTCGATCTTGCACCGGGTGTTAAAGCCTCTAAAGTGACCAATATTTCACGTGATTTGGCGCGTTCAATGTCGATGGCTTCGGTTCGTGTGGTTGAAGTGATTGCAGGAAAACCATATATCGGAATTGAAGTACCGAATAGTAGCCGTGAAATGGTGCGGTTGATTGAGTTATTGAAAACGCCAGCTTTTGAAGACCCTGCGGGTTTGCTCTCTATGGCGATGGGTAAAGACATTTCAGGTAATCCTGTCATTACTGACCTTGGTAAAGCACCACATATGCTGGTTGCGGGGACCACGGGTTCTGGTAAGTCGGTTGCAGTGAACTCGATGATTTTATCGATGTTACTGAAATATACACCAGACCAGTTACGCTTGATTTTGATCGATCCAAAACAGCTTGAATTAGCCAACTATAATGATATTCCACACTTGTTAACGCCTGTTGTCACGGACATGAAAGATGCAGTCAGTGCTTTAAACTGGTGTGTCAATGAAATGGAACGTCGTTATAAGCTGATGTCCTTCCTGAAAATTCGTAAACTCAGTGACTATAACCGTAAGGTCGAAGAGGCGATTGCCAATGGTGAAGATCTCATTGATCCAACATGGAAAGCCAGTGATTCGGTTGTCGGTGAGCGTGCACCACGTTTAGCGCCATTACCATCGATTGTGATTGTTGCCGATGAGTTTGCTGACATGATCATGCAAGTCGGTAAAAAAGCCGAAGAAATGATTACTCGTTTAGCGCAGAAATCGCGTGCAGCAGGAATTCATTTACTGCTAGCAACACAACGTCCATCGGTCGACGTAATTACAGGTTTAATTAAAGCCAATATTCCAACCCGTGTTGCATTACGTGTAAACAGTAAAATTGACTCACGTACCATTCTCGATGCAGGTGGTGCAGAAGACTTACTTGGTCATGGTGATATGTTGTTCCTAGGGCCAGGTAAAATCGAGCCTGAGCGTGTGCATGGTGCCTTTATTAGCGATGATGAAGTGAACCGTATTTGTGATGCTTGGCGTGAACGTGGTGAGCCGGATTATGTTGATGAAATCCTGACGCCATTTGATGAGGAGCCAAGCTCACGTGGTTTTGAAGATGGGGATGGTGATCCAAGTCGTGATGCGCTGTATGATCAATGTGTATCGTTCGTTTTAGAGACACGTAAAGCATCGACTTCATCGCTACAGCGTAAATTTAGCTTGGGCTATAACCGTGCCGCTCGTATTATCGACCAAATGGAAGAGAATGGCATTGTCAGCTCAATGGGCGCCAATGGTAAGCGAGATATTCTGGTTTAAAATTATCTGCTAAAAAAAGCCTCTATTGATAGAGGCTTTTTTTATTGGTATTCAGTGGCTTTATTGAAGAAGAGATTAAGCAAATTTTGCTAAAACTTCTAAGAAACCATCTTTTTGACGTGGAAATTGAGCAATCACATCATGAATGCGTTGACCTTCTGGATTGGTCGCATTGAGATCACGACCATCAGCCAAAAACTGGATAATTAAGCGTTCATAATCATTTGGACGCATATGTTTGAATGCATGATAGAGCACATGAAAGTCAGCATTTACGCCAGTTGGAGGAAGTTGGTTAAGGTAGGCAAACACACGCTCATCTGACCACTCTTCATTGAAAGTTGCTGGCTGTGATAATGCCATGACAATCTCCTCAGTCTTATAAAATAATAAAGGCAAAATACTTGAAGTGGGGAAAGTCCTACTTTCCAAATCCACCCGCGTATTCTGCCTTTATTTGCGAAAAATCGCTAATGAAAAAACTTCTATCGATCTTCAGGTAAATTGATATTCATTTCTAACATTTCGATATTTGCTTCTGAACGAACCTGCATTTGAATATGCTGTTCATCCACACCACGAACATAACGACTCACCACCTGCATGATTTCTTTTTTCATCTGGTCGATTTTGTCTTGGCCTAGGCGACGGCCTAAACCTTGTTCAGAGGCAACAATTACCTTTAAACGATCTTTGGCAGTTTGTGCACTTGATGGCTTTTCATCACTGCTAAAAAGTTTACTCCAGAATCCTGCCATAATTACGCTCCAAATAGTCTAGCTAACCAACCTTTTGGCTGTACTGCAATGTGTCGATAAGGACGGTCTTCGCCAAGGAAGCGAGCCACTAAGTCATCATAAGCTTGGCCAGCTTTTTCTTCTGTATACAGAATCACTGGTTTACCTTCGTTTGATGCTTGAAGTACGCTCGGACACTCAGGGATAACACCCAAAGTTGGCACACGTAAAATATCTTTCGAAATATCATCGATTGTAAGCATTTCTTGTTTATCAGCACGTTCTGGGTTAAAACGTGTAATACATAAGTGCTTACGGATACGACCTTCGTTTTGTTCAACTTTTTTGGTCTTGCTGTCCAGCATACCAATAATACGATCTGAGTCACGTACAGATGAAATTTCAGGGTTAGTTACAATGATGGCTTCATCAGCATGATACATTGCTAAAATCGCACCACGTTCAATACCCGCAGGAGAGTCGCAGATAATATAATCAAACTCTTGAGAAAGTTCATCAATGACACGTGCAACACCTTCATCGCTCAAGGCATCTTTATCACGGGTTTGTGATGCAGGGAGAATGTATAAGTTTTCAATCTCTTTATCACGGATCAGCGCTTGCTGTAAACGTGCTTCATTATTAATAACATTAACGAAATCATAAACTACGCGGCGTTCGCAGCCCATGATCAAATCTAGATTACGTAAACCTACATCGAAATCAATCACAACAGTTTTATGACCACGTAGGGCTAAACCTGTTGCAAAAGATGCGCTTGTTGTAGTTTTACCTACACCACCTTTGCCTGACGTTACGACAACAATTTTGGCCACCGAATCCACTCCTATTTATGGTCATACGCCCCTAAAAGGGCTTATTTGGTGCTTTTAAAACTCAATTAAATAAATTAAAACTGCAAGGCTTCAAATTCAAGTTCTTGCTTGTTATTTAAATAAATATGTACAGGCTTTTTGATCATATCTTTGGGAATATCATCTGCTACACAATAAGTCCCTGCAATAGAGATTAATTCTGCTTCGAGCGAATGGCAGAAAATACGTGCCGCAGTTTGCCCGCCTGCGCCTGCAATGACTCTACCACGAGCATTGCCATAAATGTGAATATTTCCAGATGCAATCACTTCTGATCCACTATTCATACCCGCATTTAAGATAATATCGCCTTGATCTTGGACCAAACATTGGCCTGTCCGCAAAATCTCATCATGATAAGAGGTGATATATGCATTCGATGTATTTTTTTGTGGTGTTTGTATTGCAGCATTATCCGCTGTTTTTACAGGAGCATGATCAACCACTTGTTCTTTGGATGCCTTGATGCGCTGTAAGGGCTGATCGGCAGGGAGAACAGGGAATTGAATCGCCCGAGCTTCATCACCCAAAATGCCATCAATGACGGCCATCGGTTGTAAACCTAAATCAATTAAAAGCTGAATTAACGCAATCAGCTCTTGTTCAACGGTACTATCAATAATGACGAGTGTACCGATATAAGAACCTTCATTCAGTGTATCGCTAAGTTGCTGTCGGATTGCATTATGGTCATTTGTGTCGAAAGTCAGTCGACTAAAATTCACCATTCTGCCCGTAATCCGTATATCAGCCATAATTTATCCTTCAGGGCTTTTTAAGCGCTCTATTGTGTTGAAGCGTGTTGTAAATAAAAGCAAATGCTAGAACAAATTACACGAATTCTCTAGCTTGATTGGTAATTTTTCTTGTAATCATTCTGCTTTTTTATCCAATTGATCAGATTCTTGCAAAGTTTGCTGCCATTGTTTGACTTTTACCTGTTTTCGAATTGCTTCGAGGCTTTCAAATACGACAGATTCGACCAATTCTTCTAAGTACTGATTGTCGATATTCAGCTCACTGACCTGTTGTGCAATATATTGGTAATTTTCATTCGGCTTTTGTACGGAACCTGCTGTAAAGGGTTCGATGAGGCCTGCACTGATATTTTCACCCAATCGTTGCCCAATACTTTGTATTTGTTGTTCGATACGGCTGCCTACAATCGGGATCAGACGCAACAATTGGGTCAGTTCTGGGGTATCTTCAATGGCTTGATTGACAATAACACCGACTTTTTGAGTGATCATGGGTTGCTGTTGTTGTAAGGCTGTCGCCAAAGATTCTTGCAACATTGAAGTCAGCGTCACAGTAAACAGTTGCCGATGATGATCAACCAGATCATGAATAATTTTTTTATGACTAGAGCTGGTTTGCAATTCGTGTCGAATGCCATCAATCACGGTAATGACGACACGATCAGACAGCTCTTCCATCACCACACGATAATAGAATAGAGCTTTGATACGAATGCCATCTGGCACAACCTTATAACCGAGTTCATGGAGTCGATAAGCGATAATTCCTGCACGGAATAAACGCAGGAAACGTAGATGCGGAATGATGGCTAAGATTTCATACCAGTGAATAAAGGGGAAAAACCACCAACGGGCATGATGTTTTTGTGCAATTGAGATGATCCAGCGCACAACCAGTTCAACAATCAAAAAGATAATGAACCATGCTTCAGTGGTAATCACCCAAGGGTGTAAATGGGTACGATAAAAATCCAGCACACTGGAGAGATGGATAAAATTAAAAAACCACGCCCCGATATTACTCATCAGGAAAAAGTTCATACCTAAGCAGAACAAGTTAAAAACAATAATAAACACCATGAAAATGTCATAGACGAGGAACAGCTTAAAAAACACACTGTTCGGATTGACATAGTTATATTTAGAGTTTTGTCCTGAGTCCTGCTGGGTCATGTCTTTACTCAATTCCTGATGAGAATATTAATTATATTTTGCTTTCATTTGTGAAATCAGCTGATCTTTTTCAGTCCAGATTTGATCAACCCATTTTTGGAAACGTTCACGATAGACAGGGTCATCCTCATAATTACCGCCGAGTACCCAGTCTGGAATTTCTATTTTACGCAAATCGACAGCAATACGTGACACATCCCCCAACCAGAATTCGCCATAACCGGGTGCGCCATCAGGATACACAATTGTCATATCGACTAATGCATCAATTTGATCCCCCAGAATACTGAGCGCCAAGGCCAAACCACCCGCTTTGGGTTTGAGGAGGTTTTGAAAAGGGGATTGCTGTGCAGCATGTTTTTCAGCAGTAAAGCGAGTGCCTTCTAAATAATTTAATAAGGTAAAAGGTTGGCTAAGTAACTGTTCACAGGCTTTACGCGCTTCCAGCATATCGCGTGATTTTAGCTCTGGATTTTTGGCAATTTGTTCTTTGCTGTGACGCTTCATCATTGGGAAGCCCAAAATTTTGAAAGCTTGTCCCACAAAAGGAATAAAAATAAGTTCCCACTTGGTAAAGAAGCGAGTCAATGGCATACGGGTTAAACCGAAATACTGATTCACAGTGGTATCGACCCAACTTTGATGATTACACATCATTAAGTATCGCCCCTGCAAATTCAGATCAAGTTGTTCATCAATACTGATGTCCCATTGTAAATTTGGCAGAACATGATCAATTAACCAGTTATTTACCCCTAACCAACTGTTGGTAATTTGAATATTTGTTTCATCTACTTTTGCAGATTGTTTAAATAATTTGGTGAGGCCTAAAGCAAGTACTGGTGGTCCATGAAAGAAGGTACTGCCTGTAATCACAGAACTAACGGTTAATCCTTTACTGACTTTTTGCAATAGGGATGCTTTTTTATTAGCGGTAGCCATAAATCGAACCTTGAGTGCATATGTTTGAAAAAGAGATGTTCCAACTATAAACAACAGATGTTGAAATACAACTGTATATTTTAAGTTATTGACATTTTTATATATTCAAATGCGTACATCGGTTTTTATTGGTAAAAGGTCGAGATGATCTTGTCAAGTTTGCTTGTAAATTGCATGTTTTTTATTTTGTGATTTATTTCTCATTTTGTGTTTGTTATGAGATAGGTATAACAATGGAGAAATTGTGTTGCTTGAATCAAGTAAAATGCATCAAAATATTACAAAACTACAAATAAAGTGTTTATTATTAACAAAAAATCAATGGTCTAGCACCATTTTCTCATTCATCATTTGTCCAGACAACAAAATACATAGACAGGAGCAACGCAATGCGTGCATTAGTAATTTCAACACTCGTAGGGGCTGGCTTGGTACTTTCTGGTTGCCAAACGACTGGTAATAACATTGGTGGCGTAGAATACGATAAAGCAGCTTTAGGTGCATTAATCGGTGCTGCTGCAGGTTATGGTGTTTCTAAGGGTAACGCAAATACGAGTAAGCAAAACAACCGTGCTGCGGCAATTGGTGCAATTCTTGGTAGTGCTGGTGGTTTGTATCTCGATAATAAAGAGAAAAAATTACGTGAGCAAATGGCGGGTACTGGTGTAGAAGTAGGCCGTAACCCAGATGGTTCTGTACAATTAATCATGCCTGGTAGCATTACGTTTGATACGAACAAATCGAACATCAAACCGAACTTCTACGGTACTTTAAACAAAGTAGCGCAGACTTTAGGTGAAGATAACAAGAGTGCGATCCTTGTAACGGGTTATACAGATAACACAGGTAATGACTCAATCAACATCCCATTATCTCAAGCACGTGCTCAATCAGTGAAGAACTATTTAGCTGGTCAAGGCATTTCTGGTAGCCGTATCGATGCACAAGGTTTAGGTTCAGCTAACCCGATTGCTTCAAACACGACTGCTGCTGGTAAAGAGCAAAACCGCCGTGTAGAAATCAGCATTTATGCTAAACAGTAATTTTTACTGATTTCAAAAAAGCCACCTTCGGGTGGTTTTTTTATTGCAGATCAAAATAGGCGACAAGCTACGGCGTGCTATTTGTGTAAGGCATCATAATTTATACATATCCCTAGATTTACTATTGGGATTCTAAAACAGAGATGTCTATAATTGTGCTCGAAAAATCAGGCTCGGAAACGAGAGAGGTATAAACCATGTCATCTGCCAGTCAACTTAATGACAAGCAACTTGAGGCCATGAAATATGTTCAGGGGCCATTGTTGGTGCTTGCAGGTGCAGGTTCAGGCAAAACCTCTGTAATTACCCGAAAAGTTGCCTTTTTAGTGCAGCAGTGTGGTATTCCTGCCTATCGTATTACCGCAATGACCTTTACCAATAAAGCGGCGCGTGAAATGAAAGAGCGTGTTGGTAAGTTACTCTCACGTGAAGAAGCCAAAGGGCTTTCGGTCTCGACTTTCCATACTTTTGGGTTAAATTTACTCCGCCTCGAATTAAAACATTTACCACTTAAAAACAATTTTTCGATTTTAGATGCCGATGACTGTAAACGAATCTTGATGGATTTGATGCAGCGTGACAATTTATCAGGTGCTGAGAGCAAAGAGCTACTCGCCAAGGCGATGAAGAAAATTTCAGACTGGAAAAATGATCTAATCGTCCCTGAACAAGCACATTCAACTTGTGAAACGGTTGAGGATGTCCAGTTTGCACATCTGTATCAGCTCTACGAGCGTAATTTGCGTGCCTATAATGCCGTAGACTTTGATGACTTGATCGTGATGCCAACACGCTTACTTCAGGAAAATGCCGAAGTGCGTGACAAATGGCAAAACCGTGTTCGTTATTTATTGGTGGATGAATATCAAGACACCAACACTGCGCAATATACCCTCGTTAAGCTATTAGTGGGTGTGATGGGGCAGTTTACCGCTGTAGGTGATGATGACCAATCCATCTATGCTTGGCGTGGTGCAAAGCCTGAAAACATGGCCTTGTTAAAAGATGATTTCCATAATCTCAAAGTGATTAAACTAGAGCAGAACTATCGCTCGACCAGCCGTATCTTAAAAGCGGCCAATGCGGTAATTGAAAATAATCCGCATATTTTCGATAAGAAACTATGGAGTGATAAAGGTCACGGTGAAACCATTCGTGTGATCACCTGTTTGAATGATGATGATGAAGCGGAACGTGTGGTGAAAGATCTGATCACGCATAAGCTGATGAATGGTAAAAACTGGAAAGATTATGCGGTGCTGTATCGCGGTAACTTCCAAGCTCGTGTAATTGAAACCCAACTACGTCAGATGCAAATTCCGTATAAGTTATCAGGCGGACAGTCTTTCTTCGCCCGTGCGGAAATTAAGGATGTGATGAGCTATTTACGCCTCATCATTAACCCAGAAGATGACAGTGCATTCTTACGTATTATCAATACACCTAAGCGTGCCATTGGCCCGGTGACGCTAGAGAAACTCGGTTTATTCGCCCAAGAAAATACCTTGTCTTTATTAACGGCATCGTCAGACCAACGTTTAAGCATGGTGTTGCCGAAAAAAGCAGCAACACAATTACATGAGTTTGCTGATTTTATTGCGACATTTACCCGTGAATTGCTTGATGATGATGAGCCGATGCCGAAAGTGCGTCAGATGATCAACGAAGCCGGCTATATTGACTATATCCGTGAACAGGCGGCGACCCCTGCACAAGAGAAGACCAAACTCGACAGTATTGAAAGCTTGTATAGCAGTATTCAAAATCTATTGAATCGTACTGATGATGTGGATGAGAAAAATATTGAAAGCGTGATTCGTAAACTGGTGTTGTTGGATATGCTCGAACAGCAACAGGAAGAAGAAGATACCGATAAAGTGAATTTATTAACCTTGCATGCGGCAAAAGGTTTGGAGTTCCCTTATGTGTATATGATTGGCTTGGAAGAAGAGCTATTGCCGCATAAGAACTCGATTGCATCAGAAACAGTCGAAGAAGAACGCCGTTTGATGTATGTGGGCATTACTCGTGCCCGTCAAGGCTTAACACTGACCCTTGCTGAGCAGCGTAAGAATGGTGGACAAATGCGTCAAATGACGCCAAGCCGTTTCTTGGACGAGATGCCACAAGATGATTTGGAGTGGCATGGTCGTAAAAAGAAACTGGCACCCAATGTTGATCCAAAAGAACAAGCTCAGCAGTACCTTGCCAACTTAAAAGCATTGTTGAAACGTTAAGAAATTGTAAGTAGGAAATTTTAATGAAAGTTCAAGTTAAAGTATTAGATGCACGTTTAGGTCAAGAGTGGGCTTTACCTTCTTACGCAACGACTGGTTCAGCAGGTTTAGATTTACGCGCATGTTTAGATGAAGCGATTGACATTGCTGCAGGTGAAACCGTTTTAGTGAAAACAGGTTTGGCGATTTATATCGAAGATCCAAACTTTGCAGGTTTAATTCTACCGCGTTCAGGTTTAGGCCATAAACATGGTATTGTGTTAGGTAACTTGGTGGGGTTGATTGATTCTGATTACCAAGGTGAACTCATGGTATCGGTTTGGAATCGTGGACAAAATAGCTTCCGTTTAGAACCTGGTGAGCGTTTAGCACAATATGTATTGGTTCCAGTGGTACAGGCTGAGTTCGAACAAGTGAGTGAATTCGTTGCGACTGAGCGTGGCGCAGGTGGTTTTGGTCATACTGGAAAACAATAAGCTTTTTCAGTAGTTATCACTTTAAATGCAATGTTTTGCTGAAAAACGTTGCATTTTTCATATTGATTGTTGCCTTGATATATATTACAAAGCAGCTGACTAATTATTTTAATTTTTCTGAATAAGGGTTAATTAATTTCTTAATAGTTTCTGCTTTTTTTATGGATCAAATGATTATAAAAATAGGGGCTTACAGTGAATATACAACATACATTTCCGCTGAATATTTTCCGTGCTTACGATATTCGCGGAAAGCTAAGTAATTTAACGCCAAATATTATTAGCCTAATTGCTTATGCTTTAGCTTCGCAATATAAAAATGCTGAACAGACACACGTGGTGATTGGTTACGATGCACGTTTAACCAGTCCGACTTATGCCAATATCATCCAAAATATATTCGAAAAACAAGGTTTACAAGTCACTAATATTGGTTGTTGTTCATCGCCGATGATGTATTACATTGCCCGTGATTTTGGTGGCAATGGTATTATGGTGACCGCAAGTCATAATCCAAAATCGGATAATGGCATTAAATGGATTTTAAAAGGTGAGCCACCAACACCAGAAACCATTCAACAGGTGGGGCAGTATGCACAGACTTCTTTGAGCAATATTGAGGATTTCTTGCATTCAGAAAATACGGCACACCAAATTGTTGCTCCGTATTGTTTGCAGTATCAGCATTCCTTAATTAGTGACATACAGTTAGCGCGACCATTAAAAATCGTTCTCGATGGATTACATGGTTCTGCAGGGCGTTGTGCCAAACTGGTTTTAGAAAAACTAGGCTGTGATGTGATTGCTTTACGATGTGATGCCAATGGGCATTTTCCTGATCATGCGCCAGATCCATCTCATGCTGAGCATTTAAAGCAATTACAAGCCGCTATTGTTGCTGAGAAAGCCGATCTCGGTATTGCTTTGGATGGTGATGGGGATCGTGTGGTTTTACTCGATGAGAATGCACTTATTATTAGTCCTGATCGCTTATTGTCTTTATTTGCGCAGATGTGCTTACAGCAGCATCCACATAAAGAAATCGTTTTTGATGTGAAGTGCTCACGTATGGTGGCGGATACCGTACAGGGGCTGGAAGGTCAAGCCAAAATGATTCGTACGGGCAGTAGCTTTTTACGTGCTTATTTATCGCAATCAAAGGGCACGGCTGTTTTTGGTGGTGAATATGCGGGTCACTATGTCTTTAATGATGGACGTGGTTTTGGCTATGACGATGGTTTATACGCAGCTTTGCGTGTGATGGAATATTTAACTCAATCCAAAGCAATAACCCTGTCTGAGTTATTGGTAGCCTACCCAGAACGTTATTGCACAGAAGACACATATATCAGTACCCATGACGCCAATCCTCAGCAAGTTTTAAATGATATTGAAATTTTAAGTCATCGTTTAGGTGCGCGTTTAAGTAAAATTGATGGTGTAAGACTTGATTTTGACGATGGATTTGGCATTATTCGAGCATCAAATACTGGCGAATATTTTACCGTCCGTTTTGATGCTGATAATCAGAAACGATTAATTGAAATTCGTCAAAAGTTTGTTTCTATGTTGCAAGACCAATATCCAAAGATTGCACAAGAACTCGCACAGGCCTAAAAGGAGAGACGCATGCCACATGAGCATATCGGCATTGATAAAGCAAAAATTTTGATCGAAGCTTTGCCGTATATCCAACGTTTTGCAGGAAAAACGCTGGTTGTAAAATATGGTGGTAATGCGATGACTGATCCTGAATTGGAAAGTTCATTTGCCCGTGACATCGTGTTGTTAAAAACGGTTGGTCTGAATCCAATCGTTGTGCATGGTGGTGGTCCACAAGTGGATTCATTGCTAAAACGTTTAGGACAAGAGTCTGATCGTATTGATGGCATGCGCGTGACTGACCAAGCGACCATGGAAGTGGTCGAAATGGTGTTGGGTGGTAGTGTCAATAAGTCGATCGTGAATCTGATTAATAAACATGGCGGTCGTGCCATTGGTTTAACGGGTAAAGACGGTAATTTACTGCGCGCACGTAAATTATTGATGGAAAAGCAGGAAGCTGACGGCTCTATTTCACAAATTGATTTGGGCATGGTCGGTGAAGTGACTGGTGTAAAAACTGATGTACTGGAAATGTTTACCCAAAGTGATTTCATTCCAGTCATTGCACCCTTGGGTGTGGATGAAGAAGGTAATACTTATAATATCAATGCAGATCTTGTGGCTGGAAAAGTTGCAGAAGCGCTAGGCGCTGAGAAGTTGATTCTACTCACCAATATCACAGGGGTATTGGATGAAAATAAAAACTTATTAACAGGCTTAAGCACACAAGAAGTCGATCGCTTGATCGAAACGGGTGTGATTTACGGTGGCATGATTCCGAAGGTGGGTTGTGCATTAGATGCTGTTAAAGGTGGTGTTGTGAGTGCGCATATTGTTGATGGTCGTGTACCTCATGCAAGTTTATTAGAGATCTTCACCGATCATGGTGTCGGTACACTCATTACCAATCGTGCCAAACATTAATTCATCCTATTGATTTGAAAAGAGACCTCAAGCAGGTCTCTTTTTTTGTCATGACCTGTTCATGTTTTAGTCATCGCAATGTCATTTAAGCAATTTAAGGTAGGTCTAGTCATAAGGAGCTTTCATTATGCTAGAAAAATTAAATCAATATCGCCAGACATTGACTTTACCCTTACGCCACAAGCCAGCTCAAAATCAATTCCGTTTTGAATGGGTGGATAATTTAAAAGAATTACAAGAAGTACAACGCTTTAGAGCAACGCAATTTAGCCATCAATTTGGGATGCGTTTTGAAGATGGTTTAGATCAAGATCTTTATGATTTTGGCTGTGAGCATGCAGTATTACGTGAAAAATGGACAGGTGAAATTGTCGCTTATACCCGTCTTAAATTATTCCAAGGCTATGAAATCGGGCAGAGTTACAGTGCTCAAGAGTTTGAAATTGTCCCGCATTTATCTCATTTACCAAGTGTGTTAGAGATTGGACGTACTTGTGTACACCCTAAATTTCGCTCGGGTAAAGCACTATCCATGCTATGGTTGAACTTGACCCCTAAAGTACTTTGGTCAATGCGTGCGAAATACTTAATGGGCTGTGTCAGTATCCATTTGGATGATAACTTGGCACGTGCCTATTACACCCACCGTCAGATCCAACAGTTGGGTGATCATCAAACCATAGATATCCGCTCAAAACGTAGCTTTGAACCAGAACGTCCTGACTATAGTTTCCCGCAAGATGAACGCATGCCAAAACTGTTTCAGACCTATCTGGGAATGCAGTCGAAACTGTCAAAACAAGCATTTTATGATGAAGATTTTAAATGCTTGGATTATTTTGTTTTCCTTGAAGTGAATAAGATTGCGACCTCTTTTGTGATGAACAAAATGGTGCAACGTTAGTGCCTTATCATTCTTAATCTAATAGTGAGCACATATTGAGATTTACAAGCCATCTATCCCTCATGCACAATAGGCGTAGATGTTTGATAGTTTAAAGATATGTGCCAGCTATTAGGAATGAATTGCGCCACCCCGACAGATATTACTTTTTCTTTTCGTGGGTTTTCACAACGCGCAGGGGTGACCTCTGATCATTGCGATGGTTTTGGGATCGCTTTTTTTGAAGATAAAGCTTGCCGCTTGTTTGTGGATAATCAATCTGCGGTTGAATCTCCTATTGCTGATCTGATTCGTAATTATCCGATCAAGTCTCGCAACGTCATTGCCCATATTCGTAAAGCCACTCAAGGTAAAATCAACCTCGAGAATTCACATCCCTTTTTGCGGGAGCTTTGGGGGAGACATTGGATTTTTGCGCATAATGGTGATTTGCATGACTTCAAACCTGAACTAAGTGGGCGATTTGAGCCTGTAGGTAATACCGACAGTGAACTAGCGTTTTGTTATTTACTGGATCAGATGGTTGAAGCATTTGGCTATACAGAACCAAGTTTGGAAGAGATTTTCTCACTGTTGGAACGTATTTCGCCACAAATTGCAGAGCATGGCACCTTTAATTTCTGTCTTTCCAATGGTAAAGCATTATTTAGCTATGCGACGACGAAGTTACATTGGCTCGTGCGTGAGTATCCATTTCAACCTGCACATTTAATTGATCTCGACGTAGAAGTCGATTTTAGTCAGGTCACCACACCAGAAGATCGCGTTGCAGTGATCACGACAGAGCCGTTAACCCATAATGAAGCATGGACAGCATATCAAGCAGGGGAAATGATTTTATTCCAGCACGGTAAACCGATTCAGCATGCCTTAACACGAGTTGAGCGCTTAATCCGCGAAGCAGAAAATCCAGCCTTAAAACGCGTGACCAAAGCGGATCAGTACTGACGTATTCAAATGGATAAAAGTGAACTCATCTCCCGATTAATTTCTTTAGATTTACCCAAAGATGAGTATGTGGTTGTTGGTGGTGGGGTATTAGCCGCACATTGTATCCGTGATACAGCAGATATTGATCTTGTGGTAAGCCCAGAGTTGTTTTGTCATTTACAAGCGACCTGGAACCAGAAAATTCGCCCAAATGGGAAAATAGGACTTTATCAGGGCTGTTTTGAAGCTTATCTAGATGTGAACTGTGGTGACAGTCAGGAAAGTTTTCAAACCCTATTGGCAAGTTCTGACGTGATTGCTGGAATACATTTTATGCATTTATCTATACTCGCTGCATTTAAACGAAATTATGGGCGGAAAAAGGATTTATCTGATTTAAATTTAATAGCAGCATTTCAAAACAATAAATAAGACTATTTTTCTTGGATTTTTTTAATTTTAAAATTATTTTTTATAAAAATTAGACAGATAATTTTTCTTGTTGGTTAAAAAATACTTGAGTGTTTTGATTGGTATAAATATTAAAATAAATACAAAACAATGGGTTAATTTATTTCTTTGAAAATATTTAAATTCTGACAAAAACGCTGTGTTTTTATTTAATTCATTTATCGATATTATATTCTTATTCAATAAATCAAATATGGTTTGGGGTTCGATATGGGTATGAAATGGTCTGTCGAATATAATACAGGAATCGAGGTGATCGATGATCAGCATCGTCGTATTCTAGATTATATTAATGAAATTGATGAATTAAATGAGGGTGATGATCGGGCAAAATTAAAAGGTATTTTGGATAATATCATTGATTATACCCAGTCTCATTTTACCTTTGAAGAAAGCTTACAAGAAGAAGCAAACTATAAATATCGTGTACCACATAAGCGTGTACATGACTTATTTATCAAAAAGATAGAGACTTATCGTCAACGTTTTGAGCTGGGGCAAGAAATTGATAGCGAGCTACATGAAGCACTATCAAAATGGTTGATCAACCATATCCGTCATGATGATGCAGATTATGTCGGTGCTGTAAAAGAAAATATGATCGGAATCATTAAAGAAAATGAAAAGAAAAAAGGGAAAAACTGGTTTTCTCGTTTCTTCTCATAATAATAAGACAATAATAAAAGACCCCTTATGATAAAAAATAATAAGGTGTGGTATGAGTGAACATAAGGGGTCTACTTAATAATATAATAATTCGTGCGCAGCAAATCATCGTAAGGTGATTTGCTTCTTTCTTTCGATATTTTTTGTTTTGATTTTCAGGCGTGAGAAAGGCAAAATAGATTGAATATTTCATTGCAAACTCCATAAAGCGCAATGAGTTCAAAGATTTTTCAAGGAATGCATTATGCAGGACACAACTCTGTCACGCTGGCTTGCACCAGTGATGGCGTTTTGCCTATCTTTTGTCATGATTACCACATTGGCACCCACCGTTGGAATCCAGATTGACCGTCAATTCGATTTCTGGCTACTGTGGTTAGGCACCATGATTCTGTTGGCATTACCCATCGGTTATCTTGAAATTGCTTTAGCAAAGCGTTCGCAGACCACGGCATTACAAGCACTTTCAACCTTAACCCGTGATGCAGATGCTTCACCGAGATGGCGTATCGTGGGCTGGTTGGCTGTTATATTTGTTCCATTCTTTGCAGGCAGTGTATTGACTGCCGCAACACATGTCGTGAGTCAGCAGCCTACGCTTGCTGTATCAGAGCAGATTCTTTTTGCAATCCTTGCCATAGCTGCACTTGGATTATCTTTTATCCCTCGCCAATTTTTAATTGCTTTGACAACGATTGGTGTGATTGCTGCATTTGTTCTTGCCAATGTAATGGGAACACATCTAACGGCTTGGCATTGGACAGGAATCGAATTTAAAGAGTGGGGCAATGCAACAGTTCTTGCTTTGGTTGCAAGTGGTTTAGGACTTGGGTTGTATTGGCAAAGTAGTTTAGTCGCAGTGAAAAAACAGGACGCCGCAACAAGTACCGCCTTGCCAATTTGGGTGGCGCAATTACTTGCGGTGATTGCCTTTGGCTTCTTCTCTGTGCAGGCACAGTTATCTGCATTGGCATGGGTGTTTGCAGCCATCATGTCAGCGGCACTCTTAATTCAATTTGCAAAAGAACAGTTGGCACAACGTCAGCTTGCGATCGTGATCCAATGGGCGATTTTACTTGCTGCTATTGCTGTTTGGGCTGTACCGCAAGTGGAACAAATTTTTAATAGCCTGCTCATGCTTTGGGGATTACTGATTTGCTTGATTTACGCAGTATTTGCTGGCTGGATTATGAAGATTAGTCATCTGCGTAAAGCAATGGGCTTTAGCAATGAGCTGTTTTATAACATTTGGCGTATTGCCATCCGTATCGTGTTACCACTTTCAATTGTCGTAGCAATCATTGCTGTGATTGGACAAGTACTGTAATGGAGCAGGCTAAACAAGTATGGGTCGCTTTCTCAAGTCCTGAACAGCAATTCCATATCGCTGTTCGCTTTAGCGAGGGAATGACGGCCCAACAGGCAATTGATGCCAGTGGCTTAGCAGCACAGGCGGCACTACCAGAAGTTTTACAGTTAGGTGTATTTGGTAGCAGGATTGATGCAGATACAATCCTGCAAGCAGGAGACCGTGTTGAAATCTATCGGGCACTTACCATTAACCCGAATGATATCCGGCGTAAGCGGGCGGCAAAGAACCCCGTTGGGCGATTTATCAAAGGTAATCGCTTTAAGGCATAAAGCTGATAAGTAAAACCCCTCATGATTGACTCGATGAGGGGTTTCTTTTTACTGGAAAGCCGTTATAGTGGTGGCGCAGTCAAAATAGCTTCTTTTGATGCCGGTAAACCAGGTTGTGATTCTGGAATCGTATCTAAACCTTCTAAGCGTTCTACGTTACCATTCGCATCAAAATAAACTTTTAAATGTTGACCGTGTGCCGCAGGTATTTTTGCTTTTTTCGCATAAGTGCCTGGGATATAGTTGTAGATGTAGTCCCAACGTTGTGGGTTCAGTGGATCTGTCACTGTTGGACTACCAAGCAAGAAACGGACTTGCTGAAAGCTCATGCCCACTTGTACTTGAGAAGCTTGTGCTTTGGTTAATGGTGTTCCTTGTGGAATATCAACTTTATAAACACCAAAGACTGAACAACCGCTAAGTACTGTAGTGACGAACAACGCCAGCATGATTTTTTGCATTTTGCTACACTATCCTGATAAATGATGATGCATTTGATTCAAGGATAGATCATACTGCATCTAAACTCTATTGCCTATTCCAACTTAAGATTTGTTGAGAGACCTTTTTTTATGCCGATTTCTAATCAAGACTTACGCAAAGCTGGACTTAAAGTTACCCTTCCTCGTATTAAGATTTTGGAATTATTAGAAAATTCAAAACAACATCATTTGAGTGCTGAAGATATTTATAAAACTTTGCTTGAACAAGGTGAAGATGTTGGCTTAGCGACAGTTTACCGTGTATTAACACAATTCGAAGCTGCGGGCATTATTCAGCGTCATCATTTTGAAAACAATCACTCTGTTTTCGAAATCATGCAGGAAGATCATCACGATCACCTTGTTTGCTTAAACTGTAATAAAGTTATTGAATTTACAAATGATATTATCGAGAAAGAGCAACATTCAGTTGCAGACCAACATGGTTTTGCCTTAACTGGACACTCTTTGAATCTATATGGCTACTGTAGTGATGCAGAATGCCAAGAGGCTTATCGTAAAAAATAAGTTGTATTGAGTAAAAAATCTAAGTGTTCACGAAAATTGAACAAATAAAAAAGGGAAGGTTACAAAAACCTTCCCTTTTTTAATGGCTTAATTTGAATTACTGACCATCAAAGGTGATGTTGCGGCTGGCACTCAATAACTGGTCTGCACCTTCTTCTGACAGTTTGATGGTGAGGCGTAAGTCGTTTGGCGAATCCGCATGTTTTAAAGCATCTTTATAGGTGATCTGTCCTGCCTTATAAAGGTCGAATAGAGCTTGGTCAAAGGTTTGCATACCCAACTCCCGTGAACGTTTCATCAGATCTTTAATCTCATGAATCTCACCCTTACGGATATAGTCAGCCAGAAGTGGTGTATTAATCAGAATCTCAATCGCAGCACGACGTGAATTACCATCTGGGGTTGGAATCAATTGCTGTGCGACGAGTGCTTTTAAGTTCAGCGACAAGTCCATATACAATTGACTATGACGATCAGCTTCAAAGAAGTGAATGATACGATCGAGGGCTTGGTTGGCGTTGTTGGCATGCAGGGTAGCGAGGACCAAGTGGCCCGTTTCTGCGAAAGCGATGGCATAGTCCATAGTTTCACGTGAACGAATCTCACCAATCAAGATCACATCTGGTGCCTGACGTAGCGTATTTTTTAATGCGACTTCAAATGAATCAGTATCAATCCCGACTTCACGCTGTGTCACGATACAGCCTGCATGTTGATGCACAAATTCGATCGGGTCTTCAATGGTGATGATATGACCTTTGGAATTTTGATTACGGAAACCAATCATTGACGCAAGAGAGGTCGATTTACCTGTCCCTGTTGCACCAACAAAGATAATGATGCCACGTTTGGTCATCGCCAATTCTTTCAGCACTTCTGGCAGTTTTAGATCATCCATGCTTGGAATATGGGTTTCGATCTTACGCAATACCATGCCTGGCATATCACGTTGTTGAAAAGCACTGACACGGAAACGCGCTGTCTTTTCACGGTTCATGATCGCAAAGTTACATTCACGCGTCTCTGCAAACTCTTTACGCTGCTTGTCGGTCATAATGGATTGAACCAGTTGACCCACAATTTCCCCTGAAAGTTTCGATTTGGAAACAGGCACGATCTGCCCGTTAATTTTCATTGAAGGTTCAACATCCGCAGTGACAAATAAGTCCGATGCATTTTGTTGAATCATCAAGTTGAGTAAATCATTAAAATCCATGATATTTCTCTAATCCATTTATTCTTATAGGAATGATTCGGGTTGTTTTGCAACAGTACGAGCAGTTTGTGGGCTAATTAAGCCTTTAGACACCAGTGTTTTCAGGCTTTGATCCAAAGTGGTCATACCGTAGTTGGCACCTGTTTGGATCGCAGAATACATTTGTGCAACTTTGTTTTCACGCACAAGGTTACGAATCGCAGGAATACCGATCATGATTTCATGTGCAGCCACACGACCACCACCATTCTTTTTCAATAGTGTTTGAGAAATCACGGCTTGTAGAGATTCAGATAGCATGGCACGTACCATGTCTTTTTCTTCTGCTGGGAATACGTCGATAACACGGTCAATGGTTTTCGCCGCAGAGGTAGTATGCAGTGTACCAAACACCAAGTGACCTGTTTCCGCAGCGGTCAGTGCCAAGCGAATGGTTTCTAAGTCACGCATCTCACCGACCAGAATAATGTCAGGGTCTTCACGCAATGCTGAACGCAGTGCTGCATTAAAGCCGTGGGTATCACGATGCACTTCACGTTGGTTGATTAGGCATTTTTTCGATTGGTGTACAAATTCAATTGGATCTTCGACGGTTAAAATATGGTCATAACGGTTTTCGTTAATATAGTCGATCATCGCTGCAAGTGTGGTGGATTTACCCGAACCCGTTGGGCCTGTGACGAGTACGATTCCACGAGGATAATCACAGATTTCTTTGAAAATTGTGCCGAGTCCTAAATCTTCCATGGTCAAAACTTTAGATGGAATGGTACGGAACACCGCACCTGCACCACGGTTTTGGTTGAATGCGTTAACACGGAAACGAGCAATATTCGGTACTTCAAATGAAAAGTCAGTTTCTAAATCTTCTTCAAAGTCACGACGTTGTTTATCATTCATAATGTCGTACACCAAGCGATGTACATCTTTATGTTCAAGTGCTGGTAAGTTAATACGACGAACTTCACCATCCACACGAATCATAGGAGGCATACCCGCTGAAAGGTGTAAATCGGAAGCACCGTTTTTAACTGAAAAGGCGAGTAGTTCTGTAATATCCATAATTTCCCCGAAACAAACTAAAATGTCTCATTATTTTGTAGAATAATATAAGGCTTTCATTCGGGCTTACCAACACCTTAAAGAATGGAAAGCAAAAAAAGATTTCGTAAATGAGAACTGTGTCAATGAATCAATCGCAACAATCCCGCCAATCTGTTTTAAATCAAATAGAACAAGCCTGTCAGCGTGTTCAACGTGATCCTGCAACAGTGCAGTTGTTGGCGGTTTCCAAGACACATCCCAGTGCTAGCCTTCGCGAAATGTATGCAGTCGGGCAGCGCAGTTTTGGTGAAAACTATTTACAGGAAGCACTAGAAAAAATTGAGGAATTAAAAGAATTAGAGATCGAATGGCATTTTATTGGACATGTGCAGCGTAATAAAACCAAACATTTAG
The DNA here is from genome assembly GCF_002292065.1 of Acinetobacter sp. UBA991. NCBI lineage: Bacteria > Pseudomonadati > Pseudomonadota > Gammaproteobacteria > Moraxellales > Moraxellaceae > Acinetobacter > Acinetobacter sp. UBA991. Next base: position 30,064 of record NZ_DBBF01000039.1, read on the forward strand.
CAGAAAAATTTGACTGGGTACATGGGGTTGATCGTTTGATCATCGCTGAACGTTTGTCCAGTCAGCGTATCGAATCTCAAAAGACTTTGAATGTTTGTCTGCAAGTGAATATTGATGGGCAAGATTCTAAAGATGGTTGCCGACCTACAGAGGTTGCTGAACTGGTTCAGCAAATTAGTCAACTTCCAAATATCCGTTTACGTGGTTTGATGGTGATTCCAGCACCCGAAAATCATGCTGCATTTGCTGATGCGAAAGTGCTATTCGAGCAAGTGAAAGCGCAACATGCACAACCGCAAGACTGGGATACCTTAAGTATGGGCATGTCTGCTGATCTGGACGCTGCAATTGCGGCAGGTTCAACCATAGTGAGGGTAGGAACTGCATTATTCGGAGCACGGGATTATTCAAATTAATATAGAGTGAATTGAATAAAGAGCCGTAGAAATAAAGAACAAATTACAATTATATAAAATATCTCTGCTGCTGAAAAAAACGGCATAAATTAGAATGACGTGTTTATTCATTTATATTCAACCTGAATATAAATGAATCACGATTATTTTACAAAGATAAAAATTGAATTTAGGATTACGTTTAAAATGAAAAAACTGTATTTTTTAATCTCTTTTATTTTATGTCTATTTTTAGCAGCGTGCAGTAAAAAACAGAGTGATGTGGCTGCAGAGGCTGCCGATAGTAATGCTCAAGTAGCTGTAGATGAAAAGCTCGGTACAAAATGGGGCGATGAGATTAGCTCACATGTGACCGAGGTGAATTTAAGCCGTTTAACCGAGCAACCGATTGCTGAATCACAAGTCCGTTATGCCAATAAACAATATCAAGGCAAGACCGTTAATAGTATTTCGTTGGCAGCAGGGAAAATTAGTTTTTCTATTGTTGATGATACTGATCAACCCTTTGCTTTATCTCGTGATGGCCAAAACTATTATCTCTCAGCAAAAGATGGTCAAAGCTACCAATTAAAATATGAAAACCATACCGACAATACCTATGAAGTGGTGGCAAGTGTTGATGGGATCGATGTTTTAGATGGCAGTGCTGCTTCACGAAATAATGCAGGTTATGTGCTGCATCCGCACAGTGAAATTACCATAGAAGGCTTCCGTAAGAGTGACTCTGCTGTCGCTTCTTTTACCTTTAGTAAGCCTGAGGATGCTTATGCGGCAAATTCGGATAATGGCTCAATTCAGAATACAGGCATTATTGGAACAGCGATTTATCAAGTTGAATCACTGAAGTCCGCTGATGCAGCTGCAGAAGAAAAGCCATCTAAGTATGCTCCTCCACCAAAGGCTTTCCCCGCTGATAAGAATGAATAATGGATGAAAACATCCCTAAAAGATTGGTTAGCTTGAAGGGATGTTCTTATTTAAAAATAAGAATTTCTATAAGACGTTTAAAATCATATAGATTTTGATCGGCCAATGATAAATGAATAGAAGGCAATCTAGCCTCTGTTATTTAAAATGTAGGTATATAAATGAATATCGCAAAATACATATTGACTGTTTTAATTGTTGTTATATGTACTTCTAGTAAGGCAACTCCAACACCTGAAATTGAAAAAGCAGTTATTTCTGAGCATAAAACATATCAGGATTTTAAAGAAACTTTTATGTTTTTAATTGCAAAACTAGCTGAAAATACTGGAAATGATTCGCAACAAGATGAGGTCATTGATGCGCATTGGGCATGTGTACATCAAAATCAAATTGTTAAGATGTTTAATAATAATCAAAAATATAGAAAACAGTTTGACCAGGAGTTTGCCAAAGAATATACAACATTTGATGATACTTTAAAGGGCTTTCAAAAGTCTGTGCTCGAAACCAAATCTGTTTGTGCTGAGATGAAAACAGCCTACGACAAAATTTAAAGTTCAAAAAGAGGTGCAATTAGAACCTAATTCATCCTTTAAATGACTTCGCACTTGACCAAATGGTTATGCCTGAATTTTTAAAGGGCTTTGTGCATATTTTCTTTTTTAAGTCATTTATTCTAAGCATGTTAATGTTTTGATGAAGTTTTTAAAATCATGAAGATTTTGATCAGCTATTGCTGAGGAAATCGCTGGATTGGGATGAAAGAAAATAGTTTTCATCCCGACAGCCTTTGCACCTTGTATGTCTGCCAGTTCATTATCTCCGACAAAGGTACAATCTTTTGGGTGAACACCAAGCTGCTGACAAGATAATAGAAAAATTGCGGGATCGGGTTTTCTAAGTCCGACTGCTTCGGAAACAATGATGCTAGAAAAGTATTCAGTCAGCCCTAGCGCATAAAAATTATGTTCTTGAAAGGGCGTTCTGCCATTAGAGATTAATCCAATTAAATAGCCTTGCTGTTTTAATTGGATGATGATGTTTTCCACATGTTCAAAGCAGCATGAAAATTTATTAAAGTCATGAATATAACTGGCTAAAAGGATTTCTTTAGCATGACCTTGAATTGAAAATTCATGAATCAGATTTTCATAAACACGATCTTTCCAAACTTTGCCATTATCATCTAATTCAAGAAAGCGTTGGATAAATGGCTCTCTATCATCGGCAGCAACCAATTGAAAGAAATTAACCTGCCAAGTAAGGAATTTTATTAACGACGTTGTTCGATCTAGTAAGGTTTGATCGAGGTCAAAAATAACCGCTTTTTTCTGATTCATGTGATTTAAGCATGGTGATTATTTAATCATCATAATGCTTTAACCAACAATTTCAATCCGACTCGAACCTGACCCAATTGGCTGTACCTGAATCTGTACAGGAATTCGTTCATGCATTTCCTGAATATGTGAAATCAACACCACTTTACGGCCTTGGCTTTGTAATTGATCCAGCGCATTCATCACCATATGCAAGGAAGAGGCATCCAACGTCCCAAAACCTTCATCAATAAATAGTGATTCGATTTTCATGGAACCAGAGGCCATATTGGCAATTGCCAAGGAAATCGCAAGGGCAGTGAGGAAGGACTCTCCACCGGATAGTGAAGCCACGGAGCGGGTTTCTCCATCCATATCATGGTCAATGATGGCTAGGCTGAGGGAGTTATCCAAACGTTTTAAGGTATAGCGTTGTGACAACATGCTGAGTTGTTGATTGGCGTATTCCAGAAGAATATCCAAATTGTATTGCTGGGCTAAATCACGGAAATCTTTACCCTTAGAATCACCAATCAAACTGGAAATTTTATTCCAACGGTGTTCCTGCTGCTGAATCTGCTGGATCTGATCAGCAAATTGCTTTTGCTTGGCAAGGTTTTGTTGATGTAGTTCCAGTTTCAGTTTGAATTGATCACGTTGTTCAGCTTGTTGCTGTAGCTTCTCATGATTGAGATGGATGTGCTCAAGCAACTGGGTATATTCGATAGGTGGCTGTTGTTGCTGATGTGTCTGTAATTGCTGTTGCAACGTTTTTAGGGCAGAGGCGGCCTCATTGAGCAAGCGTTCTGCATGTTGTAGCGATGTTCGAATTTGCTGCTCTTGCTCAGCACGAATAGCAAGTAAATCCGCTAATTGTTGTTCTTCAAATTCAGGATGCTGGTCTAACCAGGCTCGGATTTCAGTCTTGGATTGGACAAGGGTAGCTTGTTGCTGCTGCTGTTGGGCTTTGAGCTGTTCCAGTTCATTTTTCTGCTGTTCAAAGCTTTGACGAGCTTGTTCAAAACGCTGCTTGATTTGCTGATATTGATTTTGGAGTTGCTGACGCTGTTGGTCGTGTTGGTTTAACCATTCATTGGCTTTGAGTTCGGTTAAACCTGTCATTGCCACAATCAGTTGATGCGCTGACTCTGTATTTTGTTTGCCTTTAATCTCGACATCTTTGAGTTGCTGGCTAAACTCGGTATGTTGAGTGATCAAGCTGGTTAAATTGGACTTTAATAGACTCAGTTGCTGTTCAAGCTGCTGCTGTTGTTTGCTGAGTGTTTCAGCTTGTTCAAGCTGTTGAACACGTTGCTGTAAACGTTGTGCTAGCTGTTGGGCAGAGCCCAGCGTTTGCTGCTGCCATAAGTTTAGTTCATCGTTGCTCAGGCAATCCACAACATGCTGAATCTGTTGCTGTGACTGCTGTACGCTTTCAAGTTGATAGCGGATATTTTGAATCGTTTGGGTCAGGTGATAGTGGTCTTTATTGGCCTGATGCAGTTGTTGTAATTCAATTTCAATCTGCTGTTTGAGTTGAGTTGCTTCACTCGTCCATTGTTGTTGAGCTACCGTGATTTCAGCATGTGGTTTGGTTAAATCTAACTGAATGTCGAACTGTGCTGCATGTTTGACTAATTCTTGATGTTGCAGTTTGAATTTGTCATCGGCTTGTTGCATGGCAGATTGCAATTGAGTCAGTTCGGTACGAATCTGGGTGAATTGCTGCTGTGTGTTTTGCCAAAGTTGAAAGCATTGTTGCTCTTGTTGAATGGCCTGTTGCTCTTGCTGTTGTTGCAGCTCATACAAGGCTTTGGAGAGCTGACTGGCATCATCACGGTAGGGGTGTTCGGTGCTGCCACAGACCAGACAGGCCTCGCCGTGTTTGAGTTCTGCACGGAGATGTTCAATATTTTCAGCATGCAATAAACGTTGTTGTTGCAACATTTGCTGTAATTTTTCCCGTTCAGTTTTGGCAGACTGGAATTCGCCTTGGCTGGTTTGCAGTTGTTGTTCAAGCTGCTGATGTTGTTGCTGTGTGCTACTGAGCTTATGGCTTAGTTCATCCCGTTCTTTTTTAAGCTCAAAATAATGCTGTAACTTTTGTTGAATCAGATCCAGTTGACTCAATCGGGCTTGTTGCTGTTCCCTGAGTTTTTGTTTCTGTTCAAGCTGGCTTTCAATCTGTTGTGGTGTGCCAAATTTTTGAATGAGCTCATTCAATACGATCTGATCTTGTTCAAGCTTGGATTGTGCCTGTTGAATCGAACCTAAATTCTGTTCGACTTTTTGGTATTGCTGAATAAATTGCTGCAGCTGCTGAAGATGTGCATTCAAGCCTTTATCTAAAGTAGAGAATTGTGCGCTCTGTTGCAGTTGTTCAGAGCAGCTTTGTTGTTGTATAGATAGACTGTGGCGACTTTGTTCAAACTGCTGCTGTTGCTCAAGTAATGGTTGTTGTTGCGCTTCGTTTTGGTTTAAGCGAACTTTGGTTTTTTTATATTCCTCGGCAATATATTCACGTTCCTGTACATATTTACGCACTTGAGTGAGTTCATGCTGATGCTTTTGTTCAAAACTCTGAAATTGCTGTAAGGCCGTTTCAGCCTGCGTATAAGCTACTTTTTCTTGCTCAAATTGGGTGCTTAAAGTGCTAAAGTGCTGCTGCTTGTGTTGAATCTGGGGTTCAAGCTGTTGCAGTGTTTTTTCTAGCTGTTGTTGTTGGAACACAATCGGACGAATGCCTGAAAAGGTTTCGAGTTGGCTGAGTCGATTGCGATCTGCGGCTAAAGCCTGATGTGCTTGAATTTGAATGTCATGCTGTTGCTGTTTTCGTGTGATTTCAGTTTCGAGTTTCTGTCGCTGTTCAAACCATTGTTGCTGTTGATTAAGCTGAACTTTGTCGGCTTCCAACCGTTGAACCTGTTGTTGTATCTGCTGAAATTGAGTCTGTAACTCGGCAACTTCTTCATCTGAACGGATTTCAATATGGCCGAGCACATTTTCCAGTTGCTTGCGTTGGTTGCTAATTTCACGGGTTTTTTCAAACGCCAGTTGTCCAATTTTGGCAAAAATACTGGAATTGGTCAGATATTCGAGTAATTCACCACGCTCATTATCGCGTGCCTTTAAAAAAGCGGTGACCTCGGACTGTGCCAACAGTACCGCACGGGTGAATTGCTCAAAACTCAGTTGAGTAATCTGTTGAATATGCGCTTCAACCGCTTTGGTTTTATCTGCAATCACCACGCCGTCAGTCAGGCATTTGAGTGAGCGTTGCACACTTTGCAGTTTGCCACTGGCATTTTCACGGGCACGTTTAATTTCCCAACGTGCGAGATAATGTTTCTGATCTTGTGCCACAAAACACAGTTCAGCAAAACCATGTCCTGTACCGCGACGTAGAACCGTTAAAGGGGAGTTGGTCAGCAGTTCCGAACCATCGACATCTAACAGTTTGCCGTCACTTTCTTTGAGGCGGGGAATTTTATTAAATAAGGCCAGACACATGGCATCTAGAATCGTAGATTTACCTGCGCCCGTTTTTCCAACAATGGCAATCAGTCCCGCACTGGCCAAAGGCTCAGTTTCAAAATCAATAAAATGCTCATCTGCCAGAGATGCCAAATTTTTCAGTCGAATTGATAAAATTTTCATGGCAGCTCCTTAAACAGTCTGATCATCTTCAAGTTGCTTTTGCGCTTCTGCGACCAAACTCATAAAGTCTTGAGTGACTTCATCATCAGCGTGATAGCCCTTTTTCTCCCAAATTTGCTTAAATAGTTTTTCGGGTGTCGGTGGTTCTAAGCTAATAGTTTGCTTGCTCTCGGCATTAGTTTCATTGGAGAGATATTGTCTGGAAATCCGCACCAGTCGATAACGATCTTTGGGCAAAGCATCTTCAAATTGTTGTCGTAAATTAGGCTGTGGTGGTGTCGCGGTATGATATTCGATATCGACATATTCGCGATGCTCGAGATTTTCGATCGGTTCATTTGGCAGATTGCGAAGGCGCTGCATGACTACAGTGAGTTCATCTTTAATTTTATGCAGTTGAATACTTCTGGGGATCGGCAAAGCTTCAAAGTTAAACGAATCTTTACTTTTTTTAGAATCAATCGTGACTTCAACCACTTGGTGTTTATAGTTGATTTCACTAAATGACAGTGGAATTGGTGAACCGCTATAACGAATATGTGGATGCTGTACTTTTTGCGGTTTATGCAAATGCCCCAGTGCCACATAATCAATGCTGTCGTCGAACAGAGCTGTAGATAGGGCTTCTTCATTACCAATAATAATCAGCCGTTCTGAATCGGAGGTTTCTCCGCCTTGCATATGCGCATGTGACATCAGAATCAGGGCCTGATCATCGGTTTTACGACGTTTGGCTTCTTCGATTAACTGTTGGTGTAGATAAGCAATCGCATTTTGACTGTTGGTGGTGTGCTCATTAAAGCCTGTAATTTCAGCTGAACGTAGGAATGGCAGGGCAATACACCACGCTACAATCTGCTTTTGTTCATTATAAATCGGCAAAATTAAACGCTCTAAGTCGAGGGTCTTATCTTGATTCCAGCGAATCACACCGACCGTTTTTGCGTTATATTTTTCTAATAAGGGTTCAACTTGTTCAATGCGATAACCTGAGTCGTGATTGCCAGCAATCATTAAGGTTTGCATATGTGGGGCAAGCTCATGTGCATCGGCAAGAAATTGATAGAGTTGTTTTTGTGCCTGTGAACTCGGGTTGATCACATCAAAGATATCACCCGCAATTAATAATGCATGCGGTTGTTTGGCTTTGATCTGCTCAAGTAACCATGTCAGAAATTGTTCATGTTCGTAGTGGCGGGAATGATTATAAAAAAACTGCCCCAAATGCCAGTCAGACGTATGAAAAAAACGCACGGTCATAAATGAATCTAAAAATAAAATAAACCCGAATAAGGTAGCACGTATTCAGGTGGAAGGGAGAGCCTTGATGAGCAGAAAAGCACTACAAGATCTGCCTTGATCATTTTTCAACGATGCTCTAGTTTGATCTCAATGCCATTATTTTAACAATGAGGAAGATAAAATGAGCTTAGGTCAAGTAAGCCGTGAAATTTTTGATCAGATTATGCTGATCGGTCTGGATCGTGTGGAAAAACGCAATGCTTTTGATAGCCATATGATTCATGATCTATCTCAAGCCTTGACTGAATATGAAAACCAGCCTGAACTACGCTGCGCCGTGATTTTTGCGCATGGTGATCACTTTACTGCGGGCTTAGATCTGGTGGAATTACAGTCCAAAATTTCACAAGGTATTTTTAATTTTGAGGCTGATCAGATTAATCCGTGGGGAACGGGCGGGCGGCATCGAACAAAACCTGTGGTGGTGGCTGTCCAAGGGATTTGTTATACCGCTGGCGTGGAACTCATGCTGAATGCTGATGTGGTGATTGCCAGCGAAAATACGGTCTTTGGTCAGCTCGAAGTGCAACGTGGGATTATGCCTTTTGGCGGTGCAACGGTGCGCTTTGTACAAGCTGCGGGTTGGCAAAAAGCCATGCCTTATTTATTAACGGGGAAGACCTTTAATAGCAAAACGGCGTATGAGCTCAATCTCCTGTCTGAAGTGGTGGAATCAGGGCAACAACTTGAACGTGCCTTGGAAATTGCCAAAGAGATTTGTAGTGCCGCACCGTTGGCAGTGCAAGCTTTATTAGCATCTGCAACCGATGCAGTCGTGGAAGGTCAAACAGTTGCATTTGAAAAAATGAACAATTATTTGATGCCGCTGTTTGTATCTGAGGATGCTCAAGAAGGCGTTCGTGCCATGTTAGAAAAACGGCCACCGCAGTTTAAGGGGCGGTAATCATTTTACTTTAACTTGAGTTTAGCAAGTTATTGCGCCCGCTCATCTATTTCACAAATCCCAAAGGTATTATGATCGAGGTCGATGAAATAGCCTTGCCAGCAGCGGTTCGGGATCGCAAATTTATCCATGGCGATAATCCCACCTAAACTTAGGATTTTAGCTGCAGTTTCATCGAAATTTGCCACCTCTATACTACAGGTAAAGGCATTGGTTCCACATCCTGTTGCTGGTGTTGCTACAGGACGTTGTAATAAACCGCCATGAATTCCTGTGGTTGCGATACGATAATATTCAATCGGTAGGCCTTCTACTTTTTCAAATTGCCAGCCAAATACGGATTGATAAAAGTGAATGTCACGTTGTGGATCTGATGACTGAATTTCAAAATAAATAATGCTGTTCATTCAATCTGTCCCTAATTTTTATAGTCGTAGAATTATTCTAAAGAGATATGGAATTGAAAGACGAGACATTTATGTAAGCAGCTGCGCATTTTGCGGTTTAATCATAAAAACGCGTTGAATACATTTGAGTAAGATATAAGAGGTTAATTCTGTATTGATGAAAATTATTAAATTAGCGAATCATCCTGAATTGCAAGAACAGGCTGCAATCTGGTTTTCAGATAAATGGGGGATTCCTATTGAGGCCTATCGAGACAGCATACAAACCTCGATTGAACAGCCAGAGGGAGTTCCGCAATGGTATGTGATTTTGAATGAACATCAGCACATCATTGCTGGCACTGGAGTGATCGACAATGATTTCCATGAGCGCAAAGATATCAGTCCAAACCTATGTGCTTTGTTTGTTGAGGAAACTTACCGAAAGCAAAATATCGCCAAACAACTATTGGATTTTGCCCGAGCAGAAATGAGAAGTTTAGGATTTGAAAAGCTTTATCTGGTGACAGATCTAGATGATTTTTACGAAAGGTGTGGCTGGACATTCTTAACCATGGTGACAGAAGATGAGGGTGGACTGATTAAAATGTATGTTGCCGATACGGTTTAATTAAAATACAAATTTCAGGCAAATAAAAACCGACGATTCGAGTGATGATAAATCGTCGGTCAAAATCTTTTTCAATGGTTCTGGCTGCTAACACAACCATTGTTAAAGATGGAGAGTCATAATGAAAGGTCACCGAAAACATTGCGGATGCCGTGCAATGTACAATCGGTTGCTGCGACCTTGTACCTTATATAACGCTACTGGTTGAGGATTGGTTGACATAAAAATGAAAAAAAAGTGAAAAAAATTTATAATTATTTTCTAAAGCCAGTCTAATTAGGTTTATCTTTATGATTTCATTGCGTTTGTACTATATCTGGTTTTTTATAATTTGTTTTACTGCAACATTGTTGGCAGGCGTACTGGCCGCTATTTTACCAAATAGTATTGGTGGCGTGTTGACTGCGGTTCCTTATTTAATTGCGATCATTGTTATTTTATTCAAATTTCTCAAGCAACAACGCCGTGCACCGATGGCACAGGAACGGACACGTTTAAGCATCGGCTTTAGTCTGATCTTTTGGGGCTATAACGCATGTGGCTTACTTCTTGGTCTGTTTATTTTTGCACGGAAAGATCCCGAAGTTTGGCAGAACTTTTTACTCTATCTGAAACAGCCCCAATTTTTGCTAACGGTATTGGCGATGTGGTTTGTGATTGCTGTACCATTATTCTTAATTACCTATTGGTTTTATGGACCGCAAGCACAGAGAATGGCCAATAAAATGTTCAACTAGTTGAACAAAGTTCACTTGTAATTCACTTTCATTCTGCTAAGACTGAGATATCGAGCTGATCAATATCATGCAGGATGAGAGTGCGATGCAAAAACAGACAGTTTTAATCACAGGTGCAAGTGGCTTTATTGGCTCACATTTGTTGCCTTTTTTATTAGAACGACAATATCAAATTATTGCACTGACTAGACAGCCAAATCGAGTTTCTCAGCATTCAGCACTACGATGGGTGAATGATCTTGATCAAATTGAAACGCAACAAATTGATTATGTGATTAATCTGGCTGGTGAAAATATTGGCGCAAAACGCTGGACTGAACAGCGTAAGCAACAATTAATACACAGCCGTGTTGCGGTGACAGAACAACTGTATCAATGGCTGGAAAAACGGCAAATTTTTCCGAAAGGTATTATTTCTGGTTCTGCGATTGGTTATTACGGTATTGATCCACAAGAACAATGGAAGCTTATTTGTGATGAAAATACAGCACCGCAAGCGATTTTTATGTCTGAGCTTTGCCAGAAGTGGGAGCAAACCGCTTTAAAATTTAGCCAACAAAATACCAAGATCATTCGTTTGGGTGTAGTTTTTGGACAGGGCGGGATTTTGCCACAAATGCTGTTACCGATTCGATTGAATGCGGTTGCAAAAATTGGTTCGGGACGACAACCGATCGTGTGGATTCATATCCAAGATGTACTGAATGCCATGGTTTTTTTGCTGCAATCCAATCACAGTCAAAAGGTGTATAACCTTGTCGCACCTGAACAAATCAATCAACAACAATTTGCTCAAACGGCTGCTCACATTTTAAAGCGCAAACCTTTTATGCGAATGCCTAAGTGCGTATTTACGTCGATGCTTGGCGAGCAAGCACAGCTTATTTTAAATGGTCAATATGTGGTGCCCAAAGCCTTGCTGGAACAGGGCTTCCAATTCCAATATCCAGATTTAAATGAGGCTTTAACTGCAATTTTAGCAAGAAATTAAATCTTGTCGCTTTAAACGCGAAGGTGAATAAGCATTCGGATCAACCAGCGTATCTTGTCCTAAAATGAGTTGACGTAGCAAACGTGCTGAACCTGAGCCCATGCATAGGCCATTGCGGAAATGTCCAAAATTGGCCCAAAGATTTTCCAGTTCAGGCATTGCGCCGATATAGGGAATGCCTTGTGGAGAACTCGGACGTAGGCCTGCCCAGCGTTTTACAATCGGAAATTGTGCTAATTCAGGCACCATATCTAAACAAGCACTGAGAATATCCTGTTGAGTGTGTTCATCCACCGCAGTACTAAAGCCCGTATCTGCCATGCTTGAACCACAGACGATATGACCATCTTGACGTGGAATTAGATACATCACCCGATTCATGCACATGGTTGGAAGCCAGTTTTCAGGGGTTTTAAATAACAGCATTTGTCCTTGCACGGGATGCACGGGGATATTGCGTTGGGTTTGCTCGGCCCATTGCTGACTCCATGCCCCAGACGTAATCACGACATGATCCGCGCTAAATTTCTGACCATCTTCGGTTTCAATTCCGAGTACTTTCTTATTCTGAATCATTAATTTTTTAACAGGACATTGTTCAAAGAAGCGCACGGCAGGGTGCTGTTTTAAGTAGCAAATTAACGATTGTAATAAACGTGGATTGCGAACATTTGAGAGTTGTGGGAAATAAATAGCTTGTTGGAATTTCTGGGAAATATAGGGATTAATGTTTTCTAGTTTGGGGCGATTGAGCAGTTCGCATTGCTGCATCGGTTCTTGGTACCGAGAGGCATAATTTAAGCCGATCTCGAAATCTTCCTGATCAAAGATCAGCATGCCTGTATCGTGGATCTGAAAATCAATACCAGTAATGGGAAGTAGTTTTTCATTCCATGTTTGGTAGAGCTGTTTGCCATATTGGGCCAGCTGATTGACTTCGGGCGCATAACGCCAAGGATACATGGGTGAGAGGATACCTCCACCCGCCCATGAGGCAGCTTGACCTGCAAGTTGTTGGTCAAAAATATCGACAGAGCAGCCTTGTTCAGCAAGTTCCAATGCTGACATTAAGCCACTAATACCCACACCAATGATGGCAATATGCATGATAAAGTTAAACCAGTTTAAAAATTCCCCTCTTTATAAAAGAGGGGTTAGGGGAGATTTTATTTCATCTCTTTTAATTTACGTGCTGCATCTTCCGCAAAATAGGTCCAGATCCCATCTGCACCTGCACGACGGCAGCACATCAACGATTCTAGAATCACGCTGTCAGAGAGCCAACCGTTTTGAATCGCACCCGCAAGCATGGCGTATTCACCACTGACTTGATAGATAAAGGTCGGAACACCAAAAGTATCTTTGACTTCACGAACCACATCTAGATAAGGCATACCCGGTTTGACAATTACCATATCTGCACCTTCTTGCAGATCCAGCGCAATTTCATGCAAGGCTTCGGCACGGTTGCCAATATCCATTTGGTAATTGTATTTATTGCCACCTTTCAGGTTGCTGGCAGAACCCACCGCATCACGGAAAGGGCCGTAGAAGCTTGAGGCATATTTTGCTGAATAGGCCATGATGTTGGTGTAGATAAAATCATTTTGCTCAAGCGCTTGGCGGATCGCACCGATACGGCCATCCATCATGTCACTTGGCGCAATCACATCTGCACCAGCCGCAGCATGACTAAGTGCTTGTTTCACTAGGCATTCAACGGTTTCATCATTGAGTACATAACCCGTGTCATCAATAATACCGTCCTGACCATGCGTGGTATAAGGATCAAGCGCACCATCGGTAATCAAGACCATCTCTGGTAATTCTTTTTTAAGTAGGCGGCACGTCGCCTGAACTAAGCCATTGTCATCCCAAGCGGCTTCCGCTGTTAAGCTTTTATCTTGTTGTGGTGTGACAGGGAATAGGGCAAGTTTTGAAACCCCGAGTTCAAGTAAGGTTTCTGCTTTTTTTAGTAATAAGTCAGCCGATAAGCGCTGCACATTTGGCATGCTTGGAATGTCTTGAGTTTGTTGTTGTCCTGGTAATACAAACACTGGATAAATCAAATGATTCGCAGTTAAATGAGTTTCGCTGACCATGGCACGAAGTTGGTCATTTTTACGGATACGGCGCATGCGAGTCGCAGGAAAAGCTGGACGATTGAACGTATAAGTCATAACAATCTCGATGTTCAGTATTACACTATAGGAATAATTGAGGTATTAAGTCACGCTAGGGAGAGCTTAGCGCTGTTACCCAATTACAGAACCCCGCTATTGTAGCCCCATATTTTTAGATTTGTGCAAAATAATGGAAAGTTATTCTTTCCATTGAGTGTAGGCCGCGTATGAATGATGTAAAGAGAAACTGGACTGGGAATATTCAGCTAGGTGCTAAGGCAGACCACCAAGTGGTTTTAAAACAGCTGTGCAAGGCATTCAATGCCTGTCCTTTTTTTAAATACAGTGGCATGGTCATGCGAGTGGTCGATGATCAGATTGAAGCGTATTTTGAGATGCAGCCAGAACTGGTGGGGAATGTTGCATTTCAGATTTTACATGGTGGCGTTGCTGCCACGATTCTGGACAGTATTGGTGGGGTGGTTGCGATGGAGCAGCTTTATCGCCGTGCCACACCAGAAGATTTACCCGATACCATAAAAAAAGTATCGCGTTTAGCCACGGTGGATATGCGGGTGGATTATCTGGCACCTGGGCGTGGCAAACATTTTATTGCCCGCGCTGAAACCTTACGCCTAGGTCGTAAAGGTTGCACCATGCGTATGACCATGGTCAATGATGAAGGTAAAGCGATTGCAACCGCGATTGCGTCTTATGCCTATTAATTTAGATGGCACAAGCTCAGCTGTCTTTTAGGCAGTCGTTTCTGTCCTGAACTCCGCTTCCTTTTTTCGCATTGATATCGTATTTCTATCTTGAACGATTTAAGTGTCAGAAAAGGGAGCTTCATTGTGGCAAAGCCAATCCATCATTTCGATTTTCTCAGCCATAATCGTGCAGCTTGGGATCAGCAGGCGAGAGAGCAGCAGGCTTGGTCACGTCCTGTCAGTCATGAACTGATTCGTGCAGCTCGTCATGGTGATTGGGAGCTACATATCACACCAAAGCCATTATCCAAAGCATGGCTTGGCGATATTGTCGGAAAAAACATCCTGTGCTTAGCCTCTGCTGGTGGTCAACAAGCACCTGTATTGGCTGCTGCGGGTGCGAATGTCACGGTCTTTGATCTTTCTGATCAACAATTGCAGCAAGACCGAATGGTTGCTGAACGGGAAGGGCTTCAGCTCAAGACCGTGCAGGGAGATATGTGTGATTTGCAGGCATTTCAGGATGCTGAATTTGATCTGATTATCCAACCGATTTCAAACCTGTATGTTGCCGATGTTGAAGCGGTATGGCGGGAATGCTATCGGGTACTCAAACCGCAAGGGGTTTTAATCGCCAGTTTTTATAATCCAGTGGTTTTTATTGCAGATCGCAATCCTGAATATGCCAAACAGGGGCTGATTCACCCGATTTATAAATTGCCTTATTCCGATCTTCAAGATCTGGGTGCAGGTGCGCTCAATGCCAAACTGCAAGCAGGTGAGGCAGTGGTGTTTGGACATAGCCTCACGGATTTAATTCAGGGGCAACTGACCGCAGGTTTTTTTATTCAAAGCTTTTATGAAGATGATCAACCACAACCACGCTTTTTGGTGGATCAATTTATGCCAACCTTTTTGGCAACACGGGCAATTAAAAATTAACAGCCTATCTTGCTAAAACATCATTCGATGAGTCTAGTTGAGGTGCGAATATTTCCACCTCAATTGGCTTTATTATCTAGCAATCGTGTGATCCTAAAATAATTCCCAAACTGGATAGAGATCTGGAAAAAGTGGATAGAGTCCAGCCATAAATCAAGCTTCAATCATGAAAAGGTTTTTATGGATTGGAGGAGATAAAAATGGCTCCACGTAATATTGCAGAATGGCAAGATTTCATCACAGGATGTTTGGATTTTCGCCCGAAAGAGGGTGTATTCCGTATCGCACGCGAGATGTTCACAGAAGCTGAGCTTTTCGATTTGGAAATGGAATTGATCTTTGAAAAAGTCTGGATCTACGCCTGTCACGAAAGTGAGATTCCCAACAATCATGATTTTTTAACTGTTCAAATTGGACGTCAACCGTTGATCATTAGCCGCGATGGCCAAGGTCAACTGCATGCCATGGTCAATGCCTGTGAGCATCGTGGTGCAACCTTAACCCGTGTGGCCAAAGGCAATCAATCGACCTTTACCTGTCCGTTCCATGCGTGGTGTTATAAGTCTGATGGCCGTCTGGTCAAGGTCAAAGCACCTGCTGAATATTGTGAAGATTTTGACAAGTCGAGTCGTGGTCTCAAACAGGGACGCATTGCCAGCTACCGTGGTTTTGTTTTTGTCAGTCTGGACACACAAGCCACAGATACCCTTGAAGACTTTTTGGGGGATGCCAAAGTATTCCTCGATTTAATGGTGGAGCAGTCGCCAACAGGTGAGTTGGAAGTCCTGCAAGGCAAGTCTGCCTATACCTTTGCAGGAAACTGGAAGCTGCAAAATGAAAATGGTCTGGATGGCTATCACGTCAGTACCGTGCACTATAACTATGTCTCAACGGTACAGCATCGCCAACAGGTCAATGCGGCCAAAGGCGATGATCTGGATACCTTGGATTACAGCAAATTAGGTGCAGGCGATAACCAAACCGATGATGGCTGGTTCAGTTTTAAAAACGGTCACAGTGTCTTATTCAGTGACATGCCAAATCCAGCCGTGCGTCCTGGCTATGACACGGTGATGCCTTATCTGCTGGAGAAATATGGCAGTAAACGTGCTGAATGGGCCATGCATCGTCTCAGAAACTTAAACCTCTATCCAAGCTTATTCTTCATGGATCAGATCAGTTCCCAACTGCGAATTGTCCGTCCGGTGGCATGGAATAAAACCGAAGTGATTAGCCAATGTCTGGCAGTAAAAGGCGAGTCGACTGAGTCGCGTCGTAACCGTATTCGCCAGTTTGAAGACTTTTTCAATGTCTCTGGCTTAGGTACGCCTGATGATCTGGTGGAATTCCGTGAACAGCAAAAAGGCTTCCAAGCACGTTTAGAGCGCTGGAGTGATATTTCCCGTGGACAGCATAAATGGTGTTATGAGCTGACGCAGAATGCACAGGATCTCGGGATTCAACCTCTGATCACGGGCCGTGAACTGACGCATGAAGGCTTATATGTCAATCAACATGGTCAATGGCAGCGCCTAATGCTGGAGGGCTTAAATCGCAAGGCCTTAAAAATGCAGGATATTACCTATCAGTTAGATACTGTGACAGAGGAGGTCTAAGCCATGACTGCTGAATTACATTTTGCTGTTTCACAATTTTTATATCAGAAGTCTGAACTGTGCGATTGCTATGATTGGGATGCCTATCTGGAACTGTATGATGAAGATAGTGAATATCACATTCCGCAATGGATTGATGATCATCGTTATGTCGAAGATCCGAATCAGGGCTTGTCTTATATCTATTATGCTGATCGCTCAGGACTTGAGGATCGCGTGTTTCGTATCCGTACCGGCAAAGCCGCATCAGCCACGCCATTACCTCGCACGCAACACAGCATTCAAAATGTACAGGTTAAAGCCCTACAGAATGGCTTAATTGAAGCCAAAGTTGGATGGAGCACTTTATATAATCGTCAAGGTCTGGAAGGTTGTTTCTATGGACATGCCACTTATCTGTTAAGACCTACGGCAGAAGGATTCCGTATCCGCCGTCAACACACGATTTTGCTGAATGACAAAATTGATTCGGTCTTAGATTTTTATCATGTTTAAGGGAGCATCATGATGGGACATTCAGTTGCGCTTAATTTTGCCGATGGAAAAACCTTTTTTATTTCAGTCCAAGAGGATGAGTTACTGTTGAATGCCGCCATTCGTCAAGGCATCAGTTTACCCTTGGATTGTCGTGAAGGTGTGTGCGGGACCTGTCAGGGACAATGTGAAACAGGCATTTATGAACAGGAATATGTCGATGAAGATGCCTTGAGTGAGCGTGATTTGGCTGAGCGTAAAATGCTGGCCTGTCAAACGCGGGTCAAATCCAATGCCGCCTTCTATTTTGATCATAGCTCCGAGATGTGCCATGCAGGTGAAACCTTAAAAATTGCCAGCAAAGTGACTAAGCTTGAACTGGTTTCAGAGAGCACCGCCATTCTGCATGTCGATGCCAGTTCATATACCAAGCAACTTGAGTTTCTGCCGGGTCAATATGCGCGTTTGCAGATTCCTGAAACAGAGGATTGGCGTTCTTATTCCTTTGCCAATCGCCCTAATCTAGACAATCAACTGCAATTTTTAATTCGGTTATTGCCCGAGGGAGTGATGAGCAATTATTTGCGCGAACGTTGCCAAGTGGGGCAAACCATTATGATGGAAGCACCTTTGGGCAGTTTCTATTTACGTGAAGTGCAACGACCGTTGGTCTTTATTGCAGGCGGCACAGGTTTATCCGCTTTTTTAGGCATGTTGGACAATATTGCCGAGCAAGCCGATGCGCCTGCGATTCAATTGTTTTACGGGGTCAATCAGGCAACCGACTTATGCGAACAGTCACGTTTACTGGCCTATGCAGAAAGGATGCCGAATTTTAACTATCAACCCATCGTCACCCAAGCTTCGGAAACTTGGACAGGCAAAACAGGTTATATCCATCAGCATCTGAATCGGGATCAATTGGCGGAACAGGCTTTTGATATGTATTTATGCGGGCCACCGCCGATGATCGAAGCGGTCAAAAGCTGGCTGGATGAGCAAGCATTAACTAATTACCGTCTCTATAGCGAGAAGTTTTTACAAAGCAACAGTGCACGTATTGCACTCGATGCTTAATAGAGAAAGGGATGGAACATCGTGATGACCATCCCTTTTTTATTCATCAAAAACATCATCCTCAACATTAAAAAATATTGGATGTATGCAATCAGACGACTCTGAAGGAGAGATTGACGACACATATTGAATTGATCCAAGCAACAGAAGTTTTAACAGAATTTGCTTTTAAGGGAATAAAGATGAAGACAGTTGATGTTAATACAGTAATCAATCGTGACAGTTTATCGCCGCTGCAATGGCTGGTATTTACACTGGGTTTCTTGGTGTTTTTTTGCGATGGTTTAGATACAGGAATTATTGGTTTTATCGCACCCGCCTTATTGGATGATTGGGGTATCAGCAAGCCTGAATTGGCACCTGTACTCAGCGCAGCACTGGTGGGGATGTCGATCGGTGCAATTATTTCAGGGCCATTGGCAGATCGGTTTGGGCGCAAAGGGGTGATTGTATTCACGACCTTATTATTTTCCGTATTTACCATCTTGTGTGGTTTTGCTTCTTCCACGCAGGACTTGATGATTTACCGTTTTATTACCGGTGTGGGCTTGGGTGCGGCGATGCCAAACATCAGTACCATTGTTTCTGAATATATGCCTGCGAAACGTAAAGCTTTTCTGACTGGTTTGGCGGGATGTGGGTTTATGTTAGGGATTTCCTGTGGTGGTTTGTTGTCTGCCTATTTACTGGAAAATCTCGGTTGGGCTAAAGTGGTGATTTTGGGTGGTATTATTCCCTTGTTCCTCGTGGTGGTGTTATTACTGAAATTGCCAGAATCAGTGCCTTATCTGATTAAACGAGAGCAGCAAGCCAAAGCGCAACAGATTCTGGTAAAAATTCAAGGTCATGCATTTACCGACACCGTTAAAATCGAGTTGCCACACCTTGATGTGGATCGCAGTGAAAGTCCTGTTAAAACAGTTTTGGGTAAATATCTGTGGGGTTCTGTGATGTTATGGCTGTGCTGTTTTATGAGCCTGTTGGTGTTCTACTTATTGACCAGTTGGATGCCAACCATTTTAAAAACCGCAGGCTTTAGCACACAACAGTTTAGTTTAATTGCTGCGATTTTCCCTTTTGGTGGGGTGATTGGTGCCATCATCATGGGCTGGTATATGGATAAACTGAATCCAACTCAGGTGATTAAATATGCCTACCTGACAGCATTTATCATATTTATCGTTGCGGGCTTCGTCAGTTCCAGCATCCTATTGCTTGGCATCAGTATTTTCCTGATTGGGGCATTGCTGACAGGAGCGCAATCGTCTCTATTACCTTTGGCGGCATTGTTTTATCCATCACAATGTCGTGCGGTTGGGGTGTCTTGGATGCATGGCATTGGTCGCGTCGGTGCCATCTTTGGGGCGTTCTTTGGTTCGTATATCTTTACTTATGAGATTAGTCTTGGCGGAATTTTCTATTTGCTGGCCTTGCCGACCTTTATCGCTTTTATTGCCTTGAGTTTAAAAGCTATGCGTCAGAACAATAAAGTCAAACCCGTGTTAAGCACCAGTTAATTATAAAAAAAGCCCAGTACGTTGACTGGGCTTTTTATTTAAGAGTGTTCACTCATGTTTATTTCGGGTTTCACTTGGTTTTTCCCCAAATTCATCTTTATATTCCTGAGCAAAACGGCTGAGGTGATTAAAACCCCAGTCATAAGCCAGTTTGGAGATTGAAATTTTTTGATGCTTGGCAGTATTACTCAATATTTTATAGATTTGCTGTAGGCGATATTTACGTAGATAGGCCATCGGACTCAGGCCATAATGCTGCTGAAATTCTTCATAGAGTTTTGATTTAGAAACACCTGCCAAGGTGTGTAAGCTTTCGGCATTGAGGGCTTCTTGAGCATGCTGAATGATAAAGTTTTTTACTTTGCGCAGATAGGCTGGTTCGCCTCGGTTGCAACGTTCATGTAAGGCTGCAGAATAATTATTTTCCTGAGACAGCAGCAGGGCTTTAATCACAAAATTTTCATAGTCCTCAGAAAACATGGGTAGGCCGGAAAAGTCGGCATAGTGTGATTTTAACTGTAAAAAGTTTTCAATATTGTGCCACCATGCCTGCATCAAGCCAGTCATCGATAAGGAAATTTCAGGGTTAAAGACGATGGCTTCTTCAATCGGTTGATTCAGGAGTTCGGACAATACCAATTGCAGGCTGTTTTCAGGAATCACCACCTGAAATTTTTGACAGTCCTGATTGATGACCAAATCCTGTAAGTCCTGATTGGAGACAATTAAACCAGTTTGTGCATCGGATTGGTATTTTGCGCCACGGATACTCAGCGTTTGTTTGCCATGAAAGGGCAGGCTGATGCTATAAGCTTTCAGGTTGGCAATATTGATAGCGACATTGGCGCCATAACTAATGGTTCCGATCGCCATTTTTTTATGCGGTAAACGAATCCCGTCATAATGAAAATCGAGTGTTTCTCGACATAGGGTATCCAAGCGGTGTTCACCACAGATCATTGACATCAGATCTTGAGCAAAGTCGGCCTGATGCGAGTGATGGATAAGATCCATGTTTTGGCTGAGTGATGTCATCGTCCTTTCACCTAGCGAAGTGTTTGTTGTTTTAGCAGCAAGAAAAATGCCATTCTGATCCATAAATGACCGTGCTTTTCTCGCGTGGAAGAATGAATTGCCGCGCAAAAATCAATATTCCACCTAAGTTCATTAGAACAAATCCAGCCAAATACACAAGCCTATTCCACATATATCTTCATGCTTTATAGGTATGTTAAGGATTGCTGTATCAGAGAGGATTACGAAAATCTCTCGCTTAGAACCCAAACTTTAAGTTTCTTATCATCGTTAAAATATCAATTTATAAGAATTGAACGCATCAGTTATTTTTTTTAATCTCGCCATATGATTTTTTATCGTTAAAATGTGAAATGGTTTTTGTTCTTATTTTCATTTTTGGTTTTTTTAACATTCAGTTAAGTTTTCAAAATTAAACTGATCGGCTGATTAAACCAAAAGTTAAAAATCTCTTTAATTTTCAGGAATAACTTATGACTGACGCTCAAGCCAACCTACAGGATGCTGCTTCAGATTCGGCATCAGATGATGCAATGAAAGCAAAACGTAAAAAATTCCTCGGATTTTTCGCACTCATTCTCATTCTCGCTGCAATTCTGTATGGCATTTGGGCGTTATTCTTTAATCATTCGGTCAGTACCGATAATGCTTATGTCGGTGCAGAAACTGCACAAATTACCTCAATGGTCAGTGGGCAAGTGGCTGAAGTCTTGGTCAAAGAGACTCAACAGGTCAAACAAGGCGATGTATTGGTACGTATTGATGAACGTGATGCCAAGATTCAATTGGCACAGGCGCAGGCAGAACTGGCTAAAGCGCAACGCCAATATAAACAAAGCCAAGCCAATAGCAGCTCTTTAAATTCTCAGGTTGTGGTTCGTAATGATGAAATCACCAGTGCACAGGCACAAGTGACCAAAGCACAAGCCGATTATGATCGTGCTGCATTGGAATTGAATCGTCGTAATGAACTGGCTGCATCAGGTGCAATTTCTAAAGAGGAATTAAGCAAGGCGCAAAGTGCGGTTTCAACAGCAAAAGCCAGTCTGGATTTGGCGCAAGCAGGTTTGGCGCAAGCCACCTCAAGCCGTAAAGCGGCTGAAAGTACCTATGCGGCCAATGAAGCCTTGATTCAAGGGGTGAATGAAGCATCTACTCCTGATGTTTTAGTTGCAAAAGCGCATGTGGAACAAGCGGCACTGGATTTAGAACGTACGGTGATTCGTGCGCCTGTTGATGGTGTCATCGCCCGCCGTAATATTCAGATTGGACAACGGGTTGCGCCTGGAACCGTAATGATGTCGGTGGTGCCTGTCTCTGCACTGTATGTCGATGCCAATTACAAAGAAAGCCAATTGGCGAAAGTCAAAGCAGGGCAGAAAGTGACTTTACGCTCTGATTTATATGGTGATGACGTGGTTTATCACGGCGTGGTACAAGGTTTCTCAGGCGGTACGGGTGCAGCATTTGCCTTGATTCCTGCACAAAATGCCACAGGAAACTGGATTAAAGTGGTACAGCGTTTACCTGTGCGTATCAGTCTTGATCCGAAAGAACTTGCAGAACATCCATTGCGTGTAGGGTTGTCGATGCAAGCGGATATTGATCTCGCATCGAAGTAATCAGCCATGAAAACGCAAAATCCATTTGCAGAACTGAGTGGCGGGCGCTTACTACTTGCCGCGTTTGTGATCGCCCTTTCAAATTTTATGGTGGTACTGGATACCACCATTGCCAACGTGTCTGTGCCTCATATCACGGGGAACCTTGCTGTTTCTAGTTCTCAAGGCACATGGGTCATTACCTCTTATGCCGTTGCAGAAGCGATTTGTGTACCGTTAACTGGTTGGCTGGCAGGACGCTTTGGTACAGTTCGGGTGTTTGTTTTTGGTCTGATTGGATTCACCATCTTTTCATTCCTGTGTGGTTTGGCAACATCCTTAGAAATGCTGGTATTTTTCCGTATCGGACAAGGTCTCTGTGGCGGGCCATTGATGCCACTCAGTCAAACGCTATTGATGCGGATTTTCCCACCTGAAAAACATGCTCAGGCAATGGGATTGTGGGCAATGACCACAGTGATTGGACCGATTCTCGGGCCGATCCTTGGCGGACTCATCAGTGACAATCTGTCTTGGCACTGGATTTTCTTTATCAATATTCCTGTAGGTATTTTCTGTGTTTTAGCAGCAATACGTTTGTTGTCGGTGGCTGAAACCAAAACTGAAAAACTGCGGATCGATGCGATTGGTCTAGGCCTGTTGGTGCTCTGGATTGGCGCACTGCAATTGATGCTTGATCTGGGACACGAACGCGACTGGTTTAATAGTAGCAGTATTATCATGCTGGCCTTGATTGCCGTAGTTGGTTTTATCGTGTTTATGATTTGGGAATTGACCGAAAAGCATCCTGTAGTCAATTTGTATGTATTTCGACATCGGGGCTTCGCCGTGTCTGTACTGGCGCTGGCCTTTGGCTTTGGTTCCTTTTTTGGCAGTATTGTACTGATTCCGCAGTGGCTGCAAATCAATTTAGGTTATACCGCCACATGGGCAGGCTATCTCACCGCCACCATGGGCTTTGGTAGTCTGACCATGTCGCCCATTGTAGCGAAGCTATCGACTAAATATGACCCACGCGCCTTGGCCAGTTTTGGTTTGGCTCTGCTCGGTGTCGTGACCTTAATGCGTGCCTTCTGGGTGACTGATGCGGACTTTATGGCTTTGGCTTGGCCACAAATCTTGCAAGGCTTTGCTGTACCATTCTTCTTTATTCCATTGTCAAATATTGCAATGGGTTCAGTCTTGCCACAGGAAATGGCATCGGCAGCAGGTTTGATGAACTTCTTGAGAACCATGGCAGGGGCGATTGGAGCTTCAATCGCAGTTACCATTTGGGATGATCATGCCAAAGTGGCGCGCAGTGAAATGGTGAATAACTTACATCCGCAAGAAGTACAAAATACCTTATTGCAAAATGGATTCTCCTCTGATGCAACACTCGCCACGATTGCCAATCTGGTGGACAAAGAGGCGATTACCATGTCTGCCAATCATGTGTTTATGTTGTTGGCGATTGTATTTGTGTTTGCCAGTGCTCTGATCTGGATGAGTCCAAAACCTAAACCCGTGGCTGGTGGACCTGCACCACACTAATGTGAATCGGGACTTGAAAAAGCAAGTTCCGCAACAATATAAGCTTATAAGCGCATATTTTGCTCAATGCTTAGAAATTAAGATTTAAATTCTAGTCATTTATGCTATGATTGCGCTGTACTTTGGGGATGTTCCTGGCTTCGACGCTGGTGATGAAACTCATAGATGCATGCCGAGAGCGCATTTCCTCTCGTAAATCAAATTTGCATTTTTTAGTCGCAAACGACGAATCATACGCTCTAGCTGCCTAAGGGCAGCTTGTCCGCCTCTCTGAATACTTGTGGTTAGAGAGTCCGACTGAAGCGCACGCACACAAGTCCGTATAAAGCCAAGCCTCGGGGCTTTGTACTAAACTTAGAGGATCGCGATTTGTACCCTGTTCGTCGGGTCACAAAGAGTTAAAATAGTAGACGATATCTAAGCATGTAGTATTCTCGGGCGTAGTGCTGGCGGACGCGGGTTCGACTCCCGCCATCTCCACCAAAATATTATTCGGGATTGTTCGATCCGATATGAAAAAGCCTTTAAGTTCAATACTTAAAGGCTTTTTTATTTGCCTTTTTGTCCGATATTATCCGACCTAATTTTTGCTTTTTAAGGGGCAGAATTGGAAATTTTGACTTTTAGTATGTATATCTTGATAAAAAATAAACTCAAATCCTTAAGAATTTGAGTTTATTGATAACACCATCTGATCAATCCGAAGACAGAATGATAATCTAAAGATCATTAAAACAGACTAGAATGAATCAATAGTAATAAGGTTATCATAAGGCAATTTCCCAACTCTAGGGTAAGGTTGCGATGCTGATTTACCAACAGCAATCATTAAACACACTACATGATCTTCAGGTAAGTTAATTAGCTTTGCCATCGCATCAAAGTCAAAACCATCCATAGGGCAACTGTCTAAACCATGTTCTTGAGCAAGTAACATCAAAGTTTGAGCAAAGATACCCGCACTGCGCATGACTTCATCACGTTGGGTTTGCGGGCGGTCACGGTAATATTGGTCAATTGCGCCAACCATAATATTTTGAACTTCTGGTGAAGCCCCATCCCATACATGCTTCGCATCAACTTCCCATGTACTGACTTTTGCACATAAAACAATCAATAATGATGATTCTGTAACTTGTGGCTGATCCCAGGCAATTGCTCTTATCTGCTTTCTTAATTCAACATTCTCAACCAGCACGGGTCGCCAGTGCTGAAGGTTAAAGGCACTCGGTGCATTTTCCATGACACTGCTTAATAATTTCTTTTTATCTTCATCCAAGATTTTGAAATCTGGATCAAAGCGTTTAATGGCACGGCGTTGTTGAATTGCATCGATTACATTCATACATTATATCCTTGAATCTTTTTTGGAAAAATTATTGGGATTGATAACGAAGTGCGACTTCGCTTGAGGAAAAGTTAGGTAAAAGTTTTAAACGTGAATTTTGATAAGTTTTCCACAAATTTTCATCTTTTAAAACAGGTATTGTTATTGTTTCTCGTTTATCAAAGCCAATCAACGCTGCATCAACAAGTTGATCCACATCCATCATTGGAGGCATTTGACTGATATCGGCACCTGAACGTTCCCATATCGCGGTTTTTGTCGCAGAGGGGAGCACAGCCTGAATATAAACATTGGTTTCTTTGAGTTCTAAGCTCAGGCTTTGACTAAAAAATTCAACAAATGATTTACTTGCCCCGTAGACAGTCAGACCAAACTCTGGGGCAAGACCAACTACTGATCCAAGATTAATAATAGCACCCGTGTTTTGAGGGATTAATCTTTGTAGAATTGCGTGAGATAAGCGGACTAACGCTGAGATATTTAAAGAAATCAGTTTCTCAATTTGTTCTAAATCCTGTTCTAAAAACTGACCACTAACGCTAATTCCTGCGTTATTGACCAGTAGATTAATTTGAGGATCGGATTTGAGTCGGTTTTCAATTGATATTACATCTTCATTTTTAGATAAATCGACGGCCATTACTTCAACTTGGACGCCATATTGTTGTTGGATTTTTTGCGCGATTTGTTTCAATCGGCTTTGATCTCTTGCTACTAGAATTAAATCATACCCGCGTTTTGCCAGACGATCTGCATAGACTGCACCAATACCTGAAGATGCGCCTGTTACCAGTGCTTTAGAATGTTTATTCATAATTGCTTCTCTTTAGATTATGATCATAATCTAAACCTGTATTTTTTTGATGTCAATCATAATCAATGTATAATCTAATTATTGCTATCCATGTTGAGCATTGCCAATGAAAGTGACCAAGACTCAGGTTAAAGAAAATCGTGAGAAGATTGTGACTAAGGCGACTGAGCTATTTAAAAGCAAAGGTTATGATGGCATTGGAATTGCTGAATTGATGTCCAGTGCAGGTTTCACACATGGCGGTTTTTATAAGCATTTCAGTTCTAAACTAGACCTAATTCAAATTAGTGTAAAAAATGGTGTTGAACAAGTTTTAAAACAAGTTGATGGGCTAAGCTTGAAACAATTTATTCAACTATATGTTTCTAAGCAGCATCGAGATCATGCTGATCAGGGCTGTACTTTGGCTGCTTTATCCTGTGATGCGGCAAGGCAACCTGAGGAAGTTAAACAAGAGTTTGAAAGTGGTATCGAACATTTACTGCAATTTATTATGGCTGAACTTGCTAAACATTCTACTGATGAAAATGCTGATCTCCGGAAAAAAGCGATTTATATCTTATCTACGTCGGTTGGGGCAGTCGTATTGTCTCGGGCATGCCCTGATAATTCGAGTTTGTCAGATGAAATATTGTTAGACTGTAAAGAAGATTTAATAAAACTTATAGCTGAATAATATGAAGAAACTAATTTTAGTATGTTTAATGGGGCTTTCGGCAACAAATGCTTTTGCTCATTCAGGTGGTACTGATTCTTCAGGCTGCCATACGAACAGCAAGACAGGGGATCGTCACTGCCACTAATGGTAAAAGAAAAGGAAGTTTAGCTTCCTTTTCTTTTAAACGCTAAAACACTAAGCTTATGCACCTATATATAAAATCAAGCCACAGAATGCAGAAGCAAAAATCACATACATGACTTTGACTTCAAAATGGAATAAGGCAACAAATGCTCCAATTGCTATGAATGCAGCTTCAAAGTTGAAAGGATGGTTGAATCCATTCGGCCATAAAACGTGATAACTGAAGAAGAGTGCTAAATTCAATATTACTCCTACAACAGCGGCGGTAATTGCTGTTAAAGGTGCAGTAAACTTTAACTCATTGTGAGTAGATTCAATCACTGGGGCGCCAGCTAGAATGAAAATGAAAGAAAATAGAAACGTGAACCAAGTAACAATGACAGCACCTAAGGCACCTGCTAAAAATACATGATCACTTCCTAAAAATGCATGATTAAAGCCACCTAGAAATCCGACAAATGCAACCACCATAATCAGTGGGCCAGGGGTACTTTCACCTAGTGCTAAACCATCGATCATTTGTGTTGGACTCAACCAACCATAAAAATTTACAGCACCTTGATACACGTAAGGTAATACTGCATAAGCCCCACCAAATGTTAACAGTGCAGCCTTCGTGAAGAACCAAGCCATTTGTGTATAGGCATGATCCCATCCGAAGGTAAGAGTCAAACCTATAATGGGTGTAAACCATAAAATTGCACCGATAAATAAAATTTTTCCAAAGTGCTTCCAACTAAATATGGCATGTTCTGGGGTTGGAGTATCATCATCAATTAATGCTGGGCCATAATCTTTTTTACCTTGCTGATGTGAACTTCCACTAGTAAAAAAGCTTGGATATTTTTTACTTGCCAAGTATCCAATGATTGCAGCGCTTAGAACAATTAAAGGAAACGGAAGGTTAAAGAAAAAGATAGCAACGAATGCAAGTGCAGCAATTGCCCATAAAAACTTATTCTTTAATGATCGGCTGCCAATCCGGTAAGTTGCATGAAAGACGATAGCAACAACAGCTGGTTTTATTCCATAAAAGAGACCAGCAATGATAGGAACATCACCAAACTTTACATAGACCCATGAGAGCGCGATCAGGATAAATAAAGAGGGTAAAACGAATAAGACACCCGCAACAATACCACCTATAGTC
>NZ_DBBF01000030.1:0-18722 GCF_002292065.1 Acinetobacter sp. UBA991
AACTTCCTAAGCCCCTAATTATTTTATGTTGTTCGGACAAGTTTACGTGAAGTGATGTGTGATTGAATTTTTTTCCCTAATAAATGCACCATCAAACCCAGCATAACAATACAAGAACCCAGCCACTGCAAAGTATTTAATTGTTCATCTAAAAATAAATAGGCAAAAATCATACTTATAACAGGTACCCAAAGTGACAATGGGCTAATTTTAGCAACAGGATAACGTGTCAGTAGGTAGATCCATAAGCCATATCCGATAATCGTGGCGAAATAGGCGAGAAATGCGGCGGCGCCGAATCCTTTCCAAGTCAGTGCATGCCAATCCGCAACCACACCTTGCCAGCCAATATTCTGTACCGCTAAAAGTAAAAACCATAAAGGGGTAAGAATATTGCCCCATACGACTAAACCAATTGGGTGAACAGGCCCCATTTTTTTGACTACGATATTACCGCAGGCCCATGAAATTGCTGAGCATAATACCAATGCCAAACCCATTAATGGAACATGACTATGTTGTTGACCAAAGGCAATCAGCATTAAGCCCATAAAGGCTATCGCGATAGCCAGCCACTGGTTCCAAAAGGCTTGTTCGCGTAATAAAAATGCTGCAATCATGACAGTAAAAAAGGCTTGGGATTGCACAACTAAAGCGACTAAACCTGTAGGCATTCCTGTCGCAATTGCACTGAACATAAAAGCAAATTGAGAAAAGTTACTAATAAAGCCATAAAGTAATAACCATTTCCACCCGATGCTTGGAATACGAATGAAAAAGAGGGCAGGCAATAAAACCAGTAGATAGCGTAAACATCCGAGGAGCATAGGGTGTATCTCACTGACGCCAACTTTCATAAAATAAAAGTTAATACCCCAGATGAACACGACTGCGAAGGCAGCAAGTTTATCTTTTAAAAGCATATGTAATTTCCTAAAGACGTGGATGACCTGTACTTGGTACAGGTCATTGTGTTTGAGGATTAAATTTTGGTTTGTTTGGCAGGGATGAGCGTATTCAGTTGTGTACTTTGATGACGTAATTTAATCAGCTCTATGTAATCACGAATAATGAAGATACAGAACAGGATGCCTGCACTTGCGATACCGAACCAGAACGCTTTTTGAAGACTAGGAATAAAAGCCATGGCAGCAAAGATGGAAAGCATGCCCATGATTGCAAAATAACTGAGGTATGGGAAACACCACATACGAACTTTTAAACGTTCAGGTGCTACACGCTCTAAGTGGCGACGCAAACGGATTTGCGAGAATGCAATCACGATATAGACCAATAAGGCTACAGTTCCATAAGATTCGACCAAGAAAGGGAAAACAGCATCTGGTGAGAAGTATGAAGCTAGAATTGATAGATAACCAAACAATGTGCTGAATAGGATGGCACGAATTGGAACACCATTTTTTGAAAGTTTAGTTAAGCTACGAGGTGCATCACCATTTTGGGTTAACGCAAACAACATACGGCTCGCAGCATAAACACCAGAATTTAAGCAACTAAGCACCGCTACGAGAATTACGACATTCATAATGTCTGCAACAAACGGAATATTAAGAACTTTTAATGCACTTACATAAGGCGTCGCAATTTCTGGACTATTCCAAGGGACGATACATACCACTAATAAAATTGAGCAAACATAGAAAATAAGTACACGTGAAATTACAGATTGAGTTGCTTTGGCAACAGATTTTTCGGGGTCTTTGGTTTCTGCAGCAGCAATCGTAACGATCTCAGCACCAAAGTAAAATCCAGTTGCGGCAACAGCCCCAGATAAAACTGGTCCCCAACCATTTGGCATAAAACCACCATGATTTAACAATTCACCAAATCCAGCAGCTTGATGGTTTGGCCAAAGTCCGAACATATATAAAGTGCAAAGGAAAATGAAAAGACCAATCGCAGCAACTTTAATAGATGAGAACCAAAACTCGAATTCACCAAAGGATTTGACTGAGAATAAGTTCGTTGCTGTTAATAGGGCGAGTAAAACCAGACTGACGATCCATTGTGGTGTATCAGGTAACCAATAAGCAAATAGTTTTGCACCGACAATCGCTTCTAATGCAATCACTATGACCCAGAAATACCAATACATCCATCCCGTCATGAAGCCTGCGAGTCGAGATAAATAAGGTGAATCTTGGAAAGCATGGCGTGCATATGCATAGAAGGAGCCTGATACAGGAGAGGCGGTTGCAAGTTCACCAAGCATTCGCATCACTAAAATAATCAACACACCCGTAATCAGAAAGGACAAAATTGCGGCTGGACCCGCAGCTTGAATCACTACTGAACTACCTACAAATAGTCCCATTCCAATAACACCGCCAAGTGCCATCATTTGGACATGACGAGGTTTTAAAGCACTTTTTAAACTTTGATTTGAATCTGAATCATACATGATGGATTCCCTCTTATATTTTTATAACCGAATCATTACAGATGACTGAATGTGTGCTTAAAGCACTTCATCTCTTAAGTGGTACCAGCGATATAACAATGCTTGCCCGAGTCGACGGAATGGTCGAAACAGATGTGAAGGCAAAGGGGATTGATAAATCGGAAGCTCAAATTGAGGGCGGTGTATTCCCATCACTCGTTCCGCGAGACGGAGTCCTGCCATCGCGGAGAAAGACACACCATTACCACCATAACCAATAGCGTAATAAATGCTTTCCTCAGGGTTGGGTTGTACGATACGAGGCATCATGTCATGACTCACATCGACCCAACCCCACCAAGAATAAGCAATAGGTATGCCACGTAGGCTTGGAAATTTGCGATAAAGCCCTTCTTTTAAACGTTCGAGATGGACTGGATTATCTGCATCTGCACCGGTTAAGGAACTTCTACTGCCACATTGCATGGATCCATCAGGGAGTAGGCGATAATAGTGACGTAAAGTTCGAGTATCCGTAATAAATGTGGTGCTGTGTAAGCCTGCCTCAGCACGTTCCGCTTCTGTTAAAGGGCGCGTCACAATAGAGTTGGATAAAATCGGCATGATTTTTCCAGAAAGATGAGGGTGTAAGCCGTTAGGCGTATAGCCACCTGTTGCAACCGCCACACGTTTTGCTTTGACAATACCATTTGGAGTACGTAAATAATGGATGCCATTGTGCGTTTCCCATCCAAGTACCGGACTTGAAGTGTGTACTTTGGCACCAGCAGCACGGGCACGTTTTAAATAGCCAAAAGCTAATTTTAATGGGTGTACGCCAACTCCATCGGGTTCCAACAAAGCACCTGCAGCTTCCTGATCCGCAACATATTCCTCATGTAGTTGTTCACGGCTCAACATACGAGTTTGATAGCCAAACACTTCTTTCATGACTCGGCCTTCATTTTCGAGGAAAGCCATTTTTTTTGCGCGATGAGCAATATAAAGATGTCCACCATCTTGAGCATCACATTCAATGCCGCTCACAAGGTCTTTGAAGTAATCAAAACCTTCCCGAATTTCAGCATCAAGACGTTTGGCGGTGTCTAATCCCCATTTTTCAATCCATTGGGATCGGTACAAACGACCTGAGGCATTTTGACCTTGCCCACCGTTACGGCTAGTACAGCCCCACGCTGTACGGTTTGCTTCAAGGACAAGTGGGGCAGCACCAAATTGTTCAGCTAGTGTTAGTGCTGTAGATAACCCAGTGAATCCTCCACCAATAATCACGATGTCCGCTTCGGTGTCACCCATTAATGGACCATCATCTTCAGGTGGTGTACCTGCTGTGCCGACCCAATAAGTTGGTGCATAATTTTCATTTCCCTGTAAGACAGGAGAGGTTAATGGGTCAAACTGTGCGTCGTAACTTTTAAAACTATGTGGCGGTATAGATTTATGCAGTTCTAAGTGTTCGCGAAATGAACTTGCATGTTGGACAGATTGATTCATTGAATGACTCCTTACGCGATTGCTTGAACAGGTCTATTTTTACGGAATGCATTTTTGACGAGAATTTTTCCATCTTTAAATGTAAAGACATCAACCATATTGGCTTCAATCCAGCCACCATCAGCAGTTGTCGCAGTAAAGGTTGTTTCTGAAATACCAAATTCAGCGTTATCACTGATCCAGTGTTTACCGTTTCGCCACTGAGCATCTGGAAAACTTTTGAAGGTATTGCTAAATGCTTGACGAACAGCATCTAAGCCTTCAATTCGGGTTCCATGAACATCCTCACCAGCTACAGTTTCAAAACGGCAATCTGGATGCATGCATGCCATGAGTTGTTCGACATCATGTTGATTCCATGCTGTAGAAAAATCTGTAAGTAGTTGGATTAATTGTGCTTGCTGCATTTGTATTGCTCCAAAATAAGGTTTATTTAGCTGTTGAATTGAATTTACGGAAATAGTGAAAAATGGCGTAGTACCAGATTTGGAGTTTTGATGGAGCCAGTAATAAATTAACTTAAATTATTGTTTTAATAGATTTAATTTAAATATTGAAGAGTGGAATACCTTTTGCTTTATATTGAGTAAGTCCAGTTTTAACTTAAAGATGGGCTGAAACTATGAACTTTGCACCAGTTTGATTTGGGGCGCATCAAAATGGATCGCAGTAATGCACAGATATAAGGATTGAGTAGTGAATACAGCGATTTCAGCTACAGTTTGGCAGGCATTATTTTCTAATACTGCAAAAAGTGGTTTGAATTTACAGGGCAGAATCTGTCGTATGATGTTTTCGGCTTTGGTACAGGGTTATTTAAAGCCAGGTATGGCTGTACCTTCTAGCCGTGATTTAGCTGATCAACTAGGTGTTGGAAGAAATACGGTCACCATTGCGTATCAACAATTGGTTGCTGAGCGAATTTTAGAATCTAAACAGCGGAGTGGACATTTTGTCTGTTTAAATTTCCAGATTGATAGTAGTGAGAGAAAAACCATTCGTCCTACGTCAAAAGCGACGACTTGGGGGGCTCGCTTTTGTATACGACCTTCAGCACAAAGGCATTTGACGAAACCAAGTGATTGGATGAATTATTCTTATCCCTTTATTTATGGTCAACCTGATGCGGAAAGCTTTCCTGCTTCAGCTTGGCGGGAATGTGCATTACGTGCCTTATCTGCAAAAGATGCCTCAATATGGTCACGAGATATGACTCAACAGGGGGACGACGCCTATCTCATTAATGCAATCCGTCAGCATATTTTGCCTACGAGAGGCATCATGGCTCAAGAGAATGAAATCTTACTGACTGTGGGAAGCCAGCATGGCTTATATATGTTGGCAACGTTGTTAATGCGGCAGAATCATGTGATCGGTGTTGAGGAACCTGGTTATCCAGATGCACGTAATATATTTATGCTACAAACTCAGAATATTGTTCCTTTAGCTGTAGATCATGAGGGGGTAACTTTAACTAGAGCAAGCGAGTGCGATTATTTATTTGTTACGCCAGGACGGCAATGTCCAACAGGTGTAACAATGTCACCACAGCGCCGACAAAATTTATTGCAGTTAGCAGAACAAAACGACAGCATTATTATTGAAGATGAATATGACGCTCAAGTGTTGGTGCAAAATACGACGATACCCGCGTTAAAAAGTTTAGATCGACATGGGCGAGTCATTTATCTTGGAAGTCTGTCTAAGCCATTGGCACCAGGATTACGTCTAGGATATATCGTTGCTGCACCCGAATTAATACAAGAACTTCGACATTTACGCCGTCTGATGTTGCGACATCCAAATGTTTTTAATCAACGTGTTTTTGCTTTGTTTATCGATCAAGGCTATTACCATAGCATGTTGCGCCGTCAGTATCAGTTGCACCGCCAACGAGGTGAAATACTCAATAAAGCTTTAAAACAATATCTTCCGACTTGGGAATCGTACGCTTTGAATGGTGGTTCAGCATGTTGGATTGATACCTCAGCAGAAATTGATACTGCAGTTTTGTCTCATTATGCAGCAAATTTAGGGGTATTCATTGAATCGGGGCAGTCTTTCTTTTTAGATGATAACAAACACAAACATTTCCTTCGTTTAGGGTTTGGTTCAATCAGTGCAGATAAAATTGATGAGGGGATAAGAAAGCTGGCTCAAGCCACTGAAGAATTTTGTTTATATAATTGGGCAGATTAGCATTCCGCGACACTGTATTATTGATGTGTGCTGAAAAAACAGGCCACATGGTAATCCCCCAAAAAATAATTGAGTTTCTTGTTTTCTTCGAGTAGAGCAACGAGATCGGACAAATATTGTTGTGTTCCTGCTAATGTCCCAACCTTTGCTTTCTTGTATCAATTTGATAAGTTTTCATGGAAATACCGAGTTGTCGTGCTGTTTCGGAAACATTACCTTTATTTTCCTCAATAGCTTTTATTGCTTCAGCTTTAAATTCTGCCGTATACGTCTTGTGTTTTTTGCTCATGGTAAATACTATTTCAATCAATCGCTGAGCACTTAAGTTCAAATCCGGTTTCAGTATTTGAATAAAATAACTTTTATGATTTAACGGGCTTTGTTGCATAAATATTTTGCAAGATACTGATTTTTTAGGGGTTTTTGAAAATTTTAATAAAAAATAAATTAATAAAATCATAGTGGTAGGTTTTTGTGCAACAAAGCGCTTTAGCAACATCAATATCAGGATAAAACATAATCTTTACCTGCTTTAATTATTCAATTATTGTTTTAGCATAACCACCGTCTTTTCTTGTGAATGCAGCATCAAAGTGCTTAGTTACCGTCCAGAGTTGTGCAAGTGGTTAGGGCAAATTGTAGGTTTTATCTCTTACACAGACTAAAAGTCTTAGGTCTATTACAAACTCTACAATTTGCATATAGTGGAAGCTAATCACTACAAGCTCCAAGATACAATATCTATTATTTATAAAATCCTCACTCTAAGTAAAAAACTAATAGCTAATCCTAAATTTTTTTAATCTTGAAATTAAGGTCGTCGGATTAATTCCAAGCAATTGAGCAGCACCATCCTCACCAAATATTTTTCCTTCACAATGCTGGACAGCACGTTTTAGGTTTTCAATTTCTAATTGTTTAAGATCATCAAGTGTAAGAATATCTGGGGTCCTATGCTTAGCGATTACATTAGTTTCCTTTGTCTGAGAAACAGGCTGATCCTGTTCCAATAAATACTGGAATGACACAGCACCATGACGAGCAGTAATCATGGCACGTTCCAATACATTCTGTAATTCACGGATATTGCCGGGCCAGTTATAACGTTGCAATTCTTGGATATGTTTCTGGCTAAAAGAAAGGTAGGGTACTTTACGCTGTTCACAGATCAGCTTGCTAAAATGGCTGACCAGAAGAGGAATGTCTTCTTTACGTTCACGTAGTGCAGGCGAGAAAATTGGAAATACATTCAGGCGAAAATAGAGATCCTCACGAAAATGCTTTTGTTTGACTTCTTCTTTAAGATTGCGATTGGTCGCGGCAATAATCCGCACATTCACTTTGCGAGTCCGCTCCTCACCAACTCGTTCAAAGGTACCTTCCTGCAATACACGAAGTAACTTACTTTGTAGTTCTAGTGGAAGTTCACCAATTTCATCCAGGAATAATGTTCCTTGATCTGCTAGTTCAAAGCGTCCTGCACGATCACGAATCGCTCCAGTAAATGCGCCTTTGACATGGCCAAAAAATTCACTTTCAAATAGCTCGGCTGGAATAGCGGCACAGTTCACCCGAATTAAGGGTTGCTGCTTACGGTGGCTGGACTGATGAATCGCACGGGCAATCAATTCCTTACCTGTACCTGACTCGCCATAAACCATTACGTTTGCATCTGTTTGAGCAACAACCTTGATCTTTTCAATAATTTCTCGGATAGAGCTGCTATTCCCGACAATCTCATGATACTGGTTGTCCTGCAGGATTTCTTCCTGCAAATATTCATTTTGTTGTTCTAGGCGGCTTTTAAGGTTTTGCAGTTCATTTAAGGCCTGGGTAAGTTTGGCTTCAGTATTTAATCGTTCGGAAATGTCGCGGAATACCACCACTGCACCAATAATCTTACTATCACGGATCACAGGCGTACTGGTAAATTCAACTGGGAAATAACTACCATCTACCCGCCAAAATATTTCTTGAATACCCTCATGTACCACACCATCATGTACCGCAGCATAAATTGGGCATTGCTCAACAGGATAATGACGACCATCTTCATGGGTATGGTGGTGAATCTGATGAATATTCTTGCCAATAACATCTTCGGGTTTCAGCCCAAGCATTCTGGCACCGACTGGATTAATAAAGGTGCATAACCCTTGATGATTAATACTATAAATTCCATCGCCAACAGCACTAAGTAGCAAATGTTTACCAGTGTCTGAATCAATAAACAGTTCTTGTAGTGCTTGCCATTCCATTAAGCCAGAACGTATGGCTTTGTCTGCATTTTTATTAAATTGGCGTAGCTCTAGATCTTTGACATCAACAAGCGACCAGATCATATAGTCATGTTGTTGATAGGGCAAATGGGTCGCTTGTACATCCAGCTGGATTTTCTCTCCGTTCCAGTCAAAGGCATAAATTTCATTATTCCAGGCCTGACCTTTATTCAGCGTTTCCTCGGTAAAAGCAATCAGATAGGGTAGTTGGGTAAAGTGACCAAAAATTGAAGTGACCGATTTATTCAGTAATTCATGGCGTTCGTAACGTAGCATACGGGCCGCCGCAATATTGAAATCAATAAAACGATTCTCTTTCGGATCAATCACCATTAATGCCTGCGCGGCATGCTCAAAAGTTAAAGGTCTTAAAGAATCTTCAGAATTTGCCCAACCAGAAATAAAGTCAGCTGCCATGATATGAAATTTCGTAGATATAGCTATGAAAAATCATAGTAATACGAAATTTCATAATTGTAAAAAGTTTTTATCTGAACACCATTAAACAGAGAAAAACATGATTATCAAATAAAAACAATGATTTAAAAAATACATTATAGCAATTTTCTTAACTTGGCACAGCTTATGCAATAACTAAGACAAACCAATCAAGGTTGTTTAACTCATCTTATCGGAGCGCATTATGCCAAAAGTAGATATCGAACAATATAAAGATGGCGACTTCCTGGTCGACTATGAAGAAAAGGTATTTGAGGATGTCAAAGCACAGCCCGGCGAAAAAGCATTAGTAACATTCCATACAGTGGCTTTTGAAGGTTCGATTGGTTTGGTTAATGTGTTACAGGCTAAACGCTTATTACGTAAAGGCTTCGAAACCAAAATCCTGCTATACGGTCCAGGTGTGCAATTAGGGGTACAACGTGGTTTCCCGACTTTAGGCGCTGAAGCATTTCCAGGACATCTGGCAGTCAATAATCAGATCAAAGCATTCATGGAAGAAGGTGGTGAAGTCTATGCCTGCCGTTTTGCTCTTCAGGCGCTATATGGTCAGACTGAAAAAGCACTCATTCCTGGTATTCGTGCCATCAATCCATTAGATGTGATGGATCTTAAACTGCTCATGCGTCGTGACAATGCATTAATTATCGATACTTGGACAGTGTAATTCAAATCTTGGAAAAATAAGGGAGTAAACCATGAGTAGAATCGTAAAAGCTGCAGCCGTACAGTGTAGTCCAGTTCTTTATAGTCAGGCAGGTACCGTAAAAAAGGTCTGTGACCTGATTACTGAGTTGGGACAGCAAGGTGTGCAATTTGCAGTTTTTCCTGAGACTGTGGTGCCTTATTACCCTTATTTTTCCTTTGTTCAGCCTCCGTTTGCGATGGGTAAAGAGCATCTCAAGCTTTTGCATGAATCTGTAGTTGTACCTTCAGAGGCTACTGACCTAATTGGTGCGGCATGCCGTGCGGCGCAAATGGTGGTTTCAATTGGGGTCAACGAACGTGTGGGGGGCACAATTTATAACGCCCAACTGCTATTTGATACGGATGGCAGCATCATTCAGCATCGTCGCAAAATTACGCCGACCTATCATGAACGTATGGTTTGGGGGCAGGGTGATGGCAGTGGTTTATGTGCGATTGATTCGGCTGTTGGACGAATTGGTTCATTGGCTTGTTGGGAGCATTACAACCCATTGGCACGTTTTGCGCTTATGGCTGATGGCGAACAGATCCATGCGGCTATGTTCCCTGGATCATTGGTCGGACAAGTTTTTGCCGACCAGATATCAGCAACCATTCAGCATCATGCGCTGGAATCAGGTTGTTTTGTGGTGAATGCCACCGCATGGCTGACACCGGAACAGCAACAACAGATTATGCAGGACACCGGCTGTGAAAAAGGTCCAATCTCAGGTGGCTGCTTTACTGCGATTGTTTCACCTGAAGGCAAATTTTTAGCTGCACCTTTAACGGAAGGTGAGGGCTATGTGATTGCTGATTTGGACTTTAGCTTGATCGATAAACGCAAGCGCATGATGGATTCCGTTGGACATTACAGTCGCCCTGAATTACTGAGCCTGTTGATTGATCGTCGCAAAACCCAGGTTTTACATGAATATCCAGAATCTCAATCAACAACACAAGAAAAAATCAGCAACTTTACCGTGCTAACAGAAGAGCAACTGAGTAAAGCGTAGAAGTTAAATTTGAAAATGAATTAAATATCAAGTGTAAGGAGTGTCGCCATGTTAGCAGTTGAATTACTCAGTGACTTGCAATGCAATGGCCTGAAATGGGAAGGTGAGGTTGGTCTGGCCCGTAAAGGTGGAGCTGGGCCAAGCGACCATAAAGCCCTGAGTCTGAATGGACAGACCATGATGATTCCCGTGCTGAATCTTACAGCCCAGAATTCTCCTTATACCGCACAGCAGGACAAAGAATCGGACAACGTAATTATCTTTAAGAACAAGATACCGGTAGCTACGCTAACTGCACCGAAACGTCCAAAGTTTTATGAGCTGAAAACCGCAGATGGTATTACTTATGAACAGATTGCTACCCTGCATAGTCATAATGTTCTGGCAACCACTGTTTTGCAGCACTGTATTCGTATGAATGACAAGTCAACGGCTTGCCAGTTCTGTTCGATTGATCAGTCTTTACAAGATGGCCGGACATTAATCCGCAAACGTCCTGAACAGCTGGCAGAAGTGGCTAAAGCCGCAGTTGAGCTAGATGGGATTACTCAAATGATCCTGACGACTGGAACACCAAACACGCCTGACCGTGGTGCCGAGATTTTATTTGATTCAGTCACTGCCATTCGTGCAGCAGTCGATTTACCGATTCAGGTGCAATGTGAACCACCTGATGATTTTAGCTGGTTTGCAAAGTTAAAAAATGCAGGAGCTGTATCCATCGGGATGCACTTGGAAGCCGTCAGTGATCGGGTACGACACAAGATCATGCCGGGCAAAGCTGAGGTTTCACTGGATAAATATTTTGCTGCTTTTAAGGCTGCAGTCGAGGTATTTGGCCGCGGTCAGGTCAGTACCTATATTCTGGCTGGACTTGGAGATACAAAAGAAGAAATTCTTGAAATGACGGCCCAATTGACTGAAATCGGCGTCTATCCATTTGTCGTTCCATTTGTGCCGATTCATGGCACGCCACTGGAGCATCATTCAAAACCAGAACCAGAGTTTATGCAGGCGCTCTATCCAGAAATCGGTGCACAGCTGAAACAGCATAAATTGAAGTCTGAAGACACCCAGGCGGGATGTGCCAAATGTGGTGCCTGCTCATCACTCAAAGCTTATGAATAGGAGAGATCGTTATGTATTTAGATGATGATCTTTCACAAAACCCATGGTTGCAGGCAGTTAACCAGCAACTCAAGCATTATCTGGCTGATGAATTTATCAGCGCGGATATCGTGATCAAAATTGTCAGCGAAGATTGGGAACGTCGCCAGTATTACCGTCTTCGTGAAGCAACCTTTCGTGATGAACAGCAGATCCTGAAAGAAGACCGGGATGAATACGATTTCAAAGCATTCGGTATTGTAGCAATTGGTCAGATGTTTGGTGAACCGGATCGGGTCATTGGTGCAGTCCGGATTTTCCCTGAAGGTAAACAGACCTGGTGGGGTGGCCGACTCTGTGTTGATCCCTTATATCGTCACCATCGCGCTATTGGCAAAGCCTTAATCAATGCGGCGGTTTCAACTGCAAAAAATCTGGGATGCCAGCGTTTTCTCGCGACGGTACAGCAACAAAATGAAGCGTATTTCCAGAAGCTGCACTGGCATAGCGAGAAAAACATTCAGGTTGCCAATATTCCACATGTGCTGATGCAGGCAGATCTTGCAGATTACCCATTGAGCAATATCAGTCAGGCTTACATGCAGCAGTCCTATACACTGCAGGAGGTATAAATGAATCAGTCAGAACTTGAACGGCTGCTCGGCTACCTCAGACAGATACCAGCGATGCAGGCCAAAATGAATATTGGGAAAGGGATTAAAATCGCCCAGCCAAACATTGAAAAGATAGCAGATCTCTATGTTCTGCCGGGAGATGATACCGCTGCAATTGCAACAGAACATGGCTATATGCTACATGCCTGTGAAGGCATGATTCCCAGCTTCGTCGAATATCATCCCTATTTTGCTGGCTGGTCAGCGGTCATGGCCAATATCAGTGATATTGCAGCGATGGGAGGCCGAGCTACCTCTGTTGTCAACAGCTTCTGGCATCGAAGTGCTGAGCAAGCACAAGCTTTGGTTCAGGGAATGCAGGCGGCTTGTCAGCACTATGGCGTGCCATTGGTGGGTGGACATACCCATATTGATCCCAATTTTCAGCCAGGACTTTCAGTTGCCATTCAGGGTGAGGCAAAACAACTTTTATCAGTCATGCATGTGCAACCACAGCAAAACATATTGTTGGTGCTAAACCTGAAAGGTAAGTTCCATCCAAATACCACTTACTGGAAATGCTTTGAAGGTGTGGATGGTGACCAGTTACAGGCAGAGCTCGAAATCCTTCCGCAACTAGCCGAACAGGGATTGGCTTATGCAGCACGTGATATCAGCAATGCCGGCATTCTTGGCAGCCTATTGATGTTGCTGGAAGCCTCCGGCTGTGGTGCAGTTATTCAGCTTGATCAGATTGCGAAACCGAAAGATGTTGAATGGCAGCACTGGCTACAAATCTTCCCAAGCTATGGCTTCTTACTGACTGCTGACGATGAAGAATGTGAAGAGATTATTGAACTGTTTGCTGCACAGGATCTGCATTGTGCAGTCATTGGACAGGTGAATGCTTCAGGCAAAGTCACTGTTTCTAATCAAGGGTCAAAAGCTGAATTCTGGGATTTTCAACAGCAGCTTTTTACTGGACTGTGCTATGCAGAACAGATTCAAGATTTTCAAAGATATCAACACAATTTTAGACAACGGGAGCTCAGCTTATGCCAAGCGTAAATTTCACGGTGAAATGGCCAAATGGTCAAAGCAGTAATTTCTATTCACCAAGCACCATTGTTTATGAATATTTTCAGAAAGGTCAGCAATGGGCTGGGCAGGAATTTTTAAACCAGGCTGATCAAGCCCTACATGCTGCTTCAGAACGAGTACGTGCGCGTTATGGTTTTGCCTGTAGTTCAGCGATGGATACGCTCAACCGTATTCAGGAACAGGCAGAGTCATTCTCCTTGAAGCCTGAAGATACGATTGAGATTACTGACATTTATAACATCGACTAGAGGAAATCATCATGTTTCAGTCAACACACTTAAAATCACATTATGATGTCGTTATTGTCGGTGGCGGGCAGGCTGGTCTTTCAGTCAGCCATTATCTTAAACAGGCTAATATCGATCATGTAGTCTTGGAAAAAGAAGACTGTCTAACCCATAGCTGGCGTAAAAAACGTTGGGACAATTTTACTTTGGTCACGCCAAACTGGCAGTGTTTATTGCCTGACCATCCCTACCACGGCAATGAACCGGATGGTTTTATGAAGCGGGATGAAATTGTCGACTATCTGGATGGTTTTATTGAGAAGCTCAATCCACCTGCGGTGCTTAATATTACGGTACAACAGGTGCATAAAATTGCAGAGCAACATTTTGAGATTCAAACCAGCCAAGGTAAAACCACAGCCAATCAGGTGGTGGTGGCAGCCGGTGGTTATCACACGCCAATTTACCCAAAACTCAGCTCTGAATTACCCCAACAGTTCTATACCATTCATTCCGAGCAGTACCTTAATCCTGCGCAACTGCCCGAAGGGAATGTACTGGTTGTCGGGTCTGGTCAGTCAGGCGCACAGATTGCGGAGGATCTACATTTAGCAGGTAAAAAAGTCTATCTGTCTATTGGTGATGCACCACGTTGTGCACGTTTTTATCGTGACAAGGATGTGGTGAAATGGCTGTTCGATATGGGCTATTACGAAACCAATGTTAAGGACCATCGCTATAGTGAAGAAGTACGTAATAGTACCAACCATTATGTAACTGGTCGTGATGGTGGTCGGGATATCGATCTACGTAAATTTGCACTGGAAGGTATGCAATTATTCGGACGTTTTTCTGATTACGAGAATGGTTCACTTAAATTCCAGCCAAATCTGGTACAAAACCTGGATAATGCAGATGCCACTTACAACCGTATTAATGCTTCAATTGATGCCTATATTGAGCAAAATGCGATTGAAACGGCTGAGCCTGCCAGTGTCTATACGCCAGTTTGGCAACCCAAAGCAGAACAAACAGAAGTTAACTTAGCTGAAGAAAATATTACCTCAATCATTTGGTGTATCGGTTTTAGACCGGATTACTCGTGGATTGATCTGGATATATTTGAAGCTAGTGGTTATCCAAAACATGATCGCGGTATCACGATGGATCCAGATGTCAGCTTTATCGGCTTACCATGGTTATATACCTGGGGATCAGGACGTTTCCTAGGTATTGATCAGGATTCTCGATATTTGTCTGAACATCTCATTCAGCGTCATAGAATGTTCAAGGAAAAATATGCAGAGATGATTGCTTAATAGTAGCTGATTATCAATCTTTTAGAATTTTAACCGCATTATTTAATGCGGTTATTTTTAGGAGGGATTACCGGGCGTGAGGCACTCTACAAAGCCCTACGTCAGGATTCAGCACCATGTTTTGATGCGATTAATCGTGTAGTAAATGCTTTAGGCTTAAAACTATGATCCTAGACAAAATAATGGACAGCATGTCCCTCTAAAGATAACGTAACTTTAATCTTTGGAGATTCAAGAAATGGCTATCTTGCGCAGCAATGCTGCTTGTATCTTGTATCTTGTATCTCAAACCTGAATAGCCACTAATTTTGTAGACACCTTTTAGTTAGATAAAATGGCTAATTAACAAGGGTAGTGATGCAATCTGAAAAATTTGAGTTTTTAAGAGAAAAATTTCCACTTTTATCTGACTTAGGGGCACTTGCGGAAGCTATGATTTATACAGATCCTGGAAGTGCTACGACACGGTTGCGATCTTTTGCAGAAGAAGTGGTTGAAATTTACTTGTGTAAAAATGGGTTTCACATTTTCAGGGGGTATTTCAATTAATGCCATTTCGTACTTGTTGTAAAATCCAATCCTCATATTCTTGTAGCGTTTCTCGTAGCATATCCATAGGTCGTACGATATAGTGTCTTTCAACTAATGCACTTGGTTTATGACCTGATATCTGGGCT
The DNA here is from genome assembly GCF_002292065.1 of Acinetobacter sp. UBA991. Lineage (NCBI taxonomy): Bacteria > Pseudomonadati > Pseudomonadota > Gammaproteobacteria > Moraxellales > Moraxellaceae > Acinetobacter > Acinetobacter sp. UBA991. The sequence goes on from NZ_DBBF01000030.1 coordinate 15,602, forward strand.
AAAGATCCTTCATTGATTTTTGCCCATATAGCTAATGTTTTATATGACCTTCTCAATCCATGGGGTGTAAGTTCAATATTTAGTTTTTTACATATTTTCTCTAAGCTATCGTAAGGATTGACAATATGACCACATTCAGCACCCTTACTGCTAAATATGAATTTAGAATCAGAATTTTTCCTTAGTTCTAAAAATAGGCTTTCAACATATGCCGTCAGAGGAATTAGTCGACCTTCATCTTCAATTTTATCTCTAACTTTTGCTGTTTTCCATCGAAAATCGACATCTGTCCATTTTAATGAAAGTAGCTCATTCTTTCGGCAACCAGTGATTAAACTACATATTAAAAAAATCGCAATTTTTCTACTAGTTAACTTATTTACCTCTTCAAACCATGGCTTTAGATGTTGTTTCATCAAACAATCATTTTTGGCTTTGGGAGAAGGGACTTTATCTTTAACTTTTTTAGAGTTGTATGATTTTAGAGGAACTAAGTTTTCATAGTCTTCATGTTCCTCGCACCAATTCAAAAAAGCTCGTGTAAGTCGGTATGCTTTAGCTGATGTTGTTGGACGGAAGTCATTGTGATCAAGCCAATCGCAAAATACACTTGCAGTCAATTCAGAAAGTTTATACTCAAACAGTTGAAAAATAGGTTGACTAGTATAAACACTATTATTTTCAGGATCGTAACCACCTCTAGATAATTCGATGTGGTCCTGATAACTTCTTGGTCGCCAATTAGGTTGTCTTGCTTTTAAGTATTCAAACCATACATCTTTAAATTTAATCGTCTTACGTTTTTCTTGTTTTAGCAGTTCTTTGTTATCCGCTAAAGCTTTCTTACGCTCGATCAATGGGTCAATCCCTTTGTGACACATAATAGCTAATTCTTGTGAATACTTACGAGCGTCATCTAATTTCCATACATCAACGTCACCAATTTTGATACGACGATTTTGCAGACCAATACGCCCTTGGAAAATATAGCTTTTATTATTTTTAGGTGTAACTTTAACACCAAATCCAGGTGTTTTCTCATCCCAAAAAAAAGTTGGTTTATTTTTGTCTGAGCAATCAATTTTATCAATAGCAGGTTTTGTTAACTTCATTCTAGTAAGCGTCTGGTAAGCAAGTAGTAAGCAAAATCAATATATATTAATCAACAAAAAGAGTGAATAATAAAATTTTAAAATTAAATAAGTATATGATAATATTGATATTATATCTGTGGCTTGTTGATTTTTAATTGCCATGTTAACGGACTCATAATCCGTTGGTCCCGTGTTCAAGTCACGGTGGGCCCACCATATTCAACCTCGTAACTCTTTGAGTTATGGGGTTTTTTAATGCTTACTATTTTTAGACCATCGGATTTTTCGGTCTATTTGGTGGTCCATCCGTTCGATAGTCCGATGTTCTATCTGTTTGATTGCCTACATAGCGCCGACATATTTCCCTATTGCACGTTTTCTAGTACTTCGGTGTTGCACACGATTTACAAGTAATATGCATCCTCTATGTTCTAGGTCATTGTCGCGTAAAACGTGTGAAAAGAGAAATTGTTTGGGGGATTTAGACTTTCGGTTGTTTTACCATTTTCTCCTATGGGTTTAGTGAGGTATGGCTAGAGATAGGGGAGTTAAGCTATTGGGATTGTTACTAATTACGCAGAACTGCTTTATCGTAGGAGAAAAATCGGAATAAATCTATTTATCATGTCTCAAAAACTCTTCTTAGCCATAATTATAATGATAAACCTTTAGTTGAAGCTGTTTCACTGAGGTTGGCCAATATCTTTGGTCAAGATCTGGTTTTTCATGACTCAGGGTCTATTTAACCTGATCACGGCATTATTGATCAAATGAATAAAAGGCTTGAAGCACCTGAGTTTGTCTTCTTCTTAGTATCTTCCAAGAGTTTGAAAGTGATATGGTAAAAATTGGAATGGCAAAATACACCTTATTTACCAAGTAAGGGGAAAACACACCTGTTTCCAATCACAGTTGATGGTTGTAAAATGCCTACTTTGTAAAAAAATACTATTTATCGATATATACTATTGGACTTGAAGCTACTATTGCTCAAATAGTTAGTGTGACATAAGGAAATACTTCTTTTACTCCTCAATTTCAAAATTTCTCTAACTCCACTTACAGTTTTATTAAATTTGAAGATAGTACTTTTGAAATTAAAATCACTTCTTCATATATTAAAGCTTATTAAGAAAATAAAAATATTTAGAAGTTTTAAAGTTTTAATTTAGTATTTTTTAAATATTGAGAAATAATTGAAAAAAAAGATATGTATGGTTATTTTTGAATAAACTATTGAAAATTTAATCACTATGAAGCATAGTATGGAAAAATTCACAAGTTAAAATGTGTACAGCTATTGTATTTAATTGTCGGTATAGTATTTTATCTAGAGTTTTAATTTATTTTGTTTGATTTTTTAAGGGTAAGTGATATGGCGCATATCAAATGTGAAAAATGTAGTTATAAAGAAGAAGCTAATAAAACATTTTTCTTAAAAGTAATGGGTACGGCATTTGTTGGTGGGGGATTTTGGGCATGGGTTTCATTTTTCTTTGCAGGAACAGGTTTTGCTTTTGCAATTTGTGTGGCAATTGTTACTGGGGGAGTAGCGCTGCTCGCATTTTCTGATCAGATTACAAAATGGGTATCTGAAAAATATTCTTGTCCAAAGTGCAAAAGTAGAAATTGGAAATTAATTAAATAGCTCAATTATAGTAATATGTGAGTTTAATTACTTTTATTTAGAGTTGAAATTTTAGATCGATTAAATAATTAATCAAACCACCTTATAGCTAGATTTCCACAAATAAGTTACTTCAGTTTACGTACTTTCTAGAAGCTGAAAGTAACTTATTTCTGCATGATGTAGCAGAATTTTTGTACGGGAGTTTTTTTATGGTGAAGAAAAACTTGGGAAGTGCATTAAGCTATATCGGGTTGTATAGAGATCTTTAGGGTGGAGTTTTGTTATTTTTAGCAAAATTTTCCATAAAAGATTTATTATTTTGATTTTAAATGCTTAATGCTTTCTAGCATCTTGCTCTCTAAGCTAATTAATTTTGGGTGGTGTTTCAAAAAGTATG
>NZ_DBBF01000014.1:0-508 GCF_002292065.1 Acinetobacter sp. UBA991
GCCACGAATCGTTTCTTTAAGCGGTACTAATTTACCAGGCGCACCAGTAAACACTTCAGCTACGTGGAATGGTTGAGAGAAGAAACGTTGGATTTTACGCGCACGGTAAACAACCAATTTGTCTTCTTCTGCTAACTCGTCCATACCCAAGATTGCGATGATGTCTTTAAGCTCTTTATAACGTTGCAATACGTTCTGTACAGAACGTGCAATTTCATAATGCTCAGCACCAACAACCAATGGATCTAACTGACGTGAAGTTGAGTCAAGCGGATCGATCGCTGGATAAATACCAGAAGATGCGATGTCACGGCTCAATACAACTGTTGCATCTAAGTGAGCAAATGTTGTCGCAGGCGATGGATCTGTTAAGTCATCGGCAGGTACGTATACTGCTTGGATCGAAGTGATCGAACCAGACTTAGTAGACGTAATACGCTCTTGAAGAACACCCATTTCTTCTGCAAGTGTCGGTTGGTAACCTACTGCAGATGGCATACGACCTAAC
>NZ_DBBF01000014.1:699-162654 GCF_002292065.1 Acinetobacter sp. UBA991
AGATAAACCTGAGTGTGCTTTCGCGATGTTGTTGATCAACTCCATCATGTTAACGGTTTTACCAACACCCGCACCACCGAATAAACCAACTTTACCACCTTTCGCAAACGGGCAAAGTAAGTCGATGACTTTGATACCAGTTTCTAAAAGATCAGTAGAAGCTGCTTGTTCAGCATAAGAAGGTGCTTGACGGTGAATCGGCAAACGCTCTTCAGTCGCTACAGGACCTGCTTCATCAATTGGGCGACCCAATACGTCCATAATACGACCAAGTGTCGCTGGACCTACTGGAACAGAAATCGGTGCATTTGTGCTGGTTACATTTAGGCCACGTTTAAGACCTTCTGTAGAACCCATTGCGATGGTACGAACAACACCATCGCCAAGCTGTTGCTGAACTTCTAATGTAGTTTCAGTACCGTCAACTTGGAGAGCGTCATAGATCTTAGGAACGCTATTGCGCTCAAACTCGACGTCGATAACCGCGCCGATGATCTGAATGATACGACCGCTACTCATTGCTGTCTCCTCAATTCAAACTTAATAATGTTAAACGGCAGCGGCACCGCCAACGATCTCAGAAATTTCCTGAGTAATCGCGGCTTGACGCAGCTTGTTGTAAATGAGTTGTAGGTCTTTAATCAATTGTCCTGCGTTGTCTGTCGCTGCTTTCATCGCGACCATACGAGCTGACTGCTCACATGCAACGTTTTCAATTACACCTTGATAAACCATAGACTCGATATAGCGAACCAACAAACCATTTAACAATTCTTCTGCTTCTGGTTCGTAGAGATAGTCCCAACCATAAGTACGGTTGAGGTCATCGCTTTCTTCTGCCGGTGCTAAAGGAACAAGTTGTTCAACTTTAGGCTGCTGAGTCATTGCATTGACGAAGCCATTTGATACGAGGTAGATACGATCTAATTCGCCCTTATCAAATGCATCAAGCATAACTTGTACTGAGCCAGTTAACTGTTCCAAACTCGGCGCATCACCAAGTTGGGTCGTTGCACCAAGCACTTTACCGCCGTAATTCTTAAAAAACGAAACCGCTTTTTGACCAATCAAAGCAAATTCAACTTCAATTGACTGCTCTTGCTGTGCTTTGACATGCTGCACAACTTTCTTGAACAAGTTAATGTTCAAGCCACCTGCCAAGCCACGATCTGAAGACACCACAATATAGCCAACGCGCTTAACTGGGCGTTCAACCATATAACGGTGTTTGTATTCAGGGTTTGCTTGGACTAAGTGAGCAATTACACGGCGCATATTATCGGCATACGGACGGCCCTGAGCCATGCGCTCTTGCGCACGACGCATTTTCGAAGCAGCTACCATTTGCATCGCGCGAGTAATCTTTTGCGTGCTCTTGATACTAGCTACTTTGGCGCGAATTTCTTTTAAATTTGCCATACGCTTAACCTAGTATTCGAAAGCTCTTGCGAGCTTCCGAAGGTTGATCCGTGAACCAAACTTAACTAAAGTTTTAGCTATTGCTAAAATTAGTAAGTTTGAGTCGCTTTGAAGCTCTCAATACCTGCTTTGAATGCTGCTTCGATGTCTTTGTTGTAATCACCAGTTTCATCGATCTGTTGCATTAACGCAGCATGTTCAGAACGGAAGTAAGAGATTAACGCAGCATCAAAGTCTACGATTTTCTTCACTTCTACGTCAGCCATGTAGCCTTCGTTAGATGCATATACAGAAACAGCTTGGTCAGCAATTGAGTATGGAGCATATTGTTTTTGCTTCATTAACTCAGTTACACGTTGACCATGCTCAAGTTGCTTACGCGTTGCTTCATCAAGATCAGAAGCAAACTGAGCAAACGCAGCCAATTCACGGTATTGCGCTAGAGCGGTACGGATACCACCAGACAATTTTTTGATGATCTTCGTTTGAGCAGAACCACCAACACGAGATACCGAGATACCCGCGTTCACAGCAGGACGAATACCTGCGTTGAATAATGATGTTTCTAAGAAGATCTGACCGTCAGTAATCGAAATTACGTTGGTTGGTACGAATGCAGATACGTCACCAGCTTGAGTTTCAATGATCGGTAACGCAGTTAAAGAACCAGTTTGACCAGTTACTGCACCGTTCGTGAATTTCTCAACATAATCAGCTGAAACGCGCGAAGCACGTTCAAGAAGACGCGAGTGAAGATAGAATACGTCACCTGGATACGCTTCACGACCTGGTGGACGACGTAAAAGTAATGAAATTTGACGGTAAGCAACAGCTTGCTTAGACAAATCATCATAAATAATTAACGCATCTTCACCACGATCACGGAAGTATTCGCCCATTGTACAGCCTGAGTACGGAGCTAAATACTGCATTGCTGCAGGATCAGCGGCCGCAGCTGCGACAACAGTTGTATACGCCATAGCGCCAGTTTCTTCTAGCTTACGTACCACGTTTGCAATTGTTGATTGTTTTTGACCAATCGCAACGTATACACATTTAATGCCAGAATTTTTCTGAGCGATGATCGCATCGATCGCCATTGCTGTTTTACCAGTTTGACGGTCACCAATAATCAACTCACGCTGACCACGACCTACAGGGATCATGGTATCAACTGATTTATAACCAGTTTGAACAGGTTCGTCGACAGACTGACGCCAAATTACACCTGGTGCTACTTTTTCAACAGCATCAGTAAGTTTCGCATCAATTGGGCCTTTACCATCAATTGGGTTACCCAAAGCGTCTACGACACGGCCAAGAAGTTCAGGACCAACCGGAACTTCTAATACACGACCTGTACAACGAGCTTTTTGACCTTCTTGCAGGCTTAGGTAGTTACCTAAAACAACGGCACCCACTGAATCCTGTTCTAGGTTCAGTGCCATACCAAATAAGCCGCCGTCGAATTCGATCATTTCACCGTACATTGCATCTGCAAGACCGTGAATGCGCACGATACCGTCAGATACCATGACGATGGTACCTTCATTCTTCGCGGTCGCGCTGGTGTCCAGATCGCCGATACGCTGTTTAATGAGCGCACTGATCTCGGATGGATTCAGTTGTTGCATTGCGCTATTCCTCAATCTTTTTTAAGTTCAGTCTTTTTGCTATTACGCAAGAAGACGAGTCCGCATTTTTTCAAGCTTGTTAAGCGCAGAGTCATCTATCACTTGGTCGCCTGCACGAATCACAACACCTGCGATCAACGCTGGATTAACGTTAACAGTGACATGAACTGTTCTGTTAAAACGTTTTTCAAGCGCATGAGCTAAAATATGCTCTTGTGTCGCATCCATTGGAAAAGCAGATTCAATTTCTACTTCCAATGTGTTGTTGTTCTGCGATTTAAGTAGTTCATATTCTGTTGCGATTTCAGGCAGTAAAACTAAACGATCATTATCTGCAAGCAATGTCAAAAAGTTAGACACTGATTGAGTTTGATCTTCACCTAAAACCTTGGCAAAAAGACCTACTTGTTCCGCAGGAGTCAGCTCAGGGCGATTTAAATAAGCGGAAAATGCTTCATCTTGCACCGCAGCACTGAGCAGTTGTAACGCATTTGACCAAGCGTCAGTTGCATTCTGCTCAGATGCATAAGCAAATGCTGCTTTGGCGTACGGGCGTGCTAACGTCAAGAGTTCAGCCATATTCGCCTCGCTTAAAGTTTAGCAGCCAGCTGATTCAGCATGGCATTATGAGCTTCTGCGTCAACTTGTTGGTTCAGAATTTTTTCTGCACCAGCAACTGCCAAAGCAGCAACTTGTTGACGTAATTCTTCGCGAGCAGAATTGATGTCTTGATCAACAGTTTCTTTCGCCTGTTGACGAATACGCTCACCTTCAGCAGATGCTTGGGTACGCGCTTCTTCGATCAATTGTGCTGAACGACGGTTCGCTTGTTCGATCAATTGAGCCGCTTGTGCTTTTGCTGCGTCTAATTCTGCCTTTACTTGTGCTTGCGCATCAGCAAGGTCAGCTTTTGCTTTTTCAGCAGCGTTTAAGCCATCAGCGATTTTACGCTGACGCTCACTAATCGCATTGATTAGTGGAGGCCAAACAAACTTCATGCAGAATGCGACAAAGATCGCAAATGCAATTGCTTGGCCAATCAATGTGAGGTTGATATTCATTTCGCTATTCCTCAATATGTGGATTTAGGAATTAAGCTATTAACCTACAAATGGATTAGCGAAGATGAAGAACAAGCCAATACCAACACCGATCATAGGCACAGCATCAAGAAGACCCGCAATTAAGAACATACGAGTTTGAAGTTGTGGAGCCAATTCTGGTTGACGAGCAACAGCTTCTAAGAAGCGACCGCCTAAAAGACCAAAACCAATCGCAGTACCTAAAGCACCGAAAGCGATCAAGATAGCAGATGCAATTGCAACTAGACCTAAAGTGAGTTCCATGAAAAATTCCTCAGAGGTTAGGTTATTACCAAATTAAACTAAAATTTAAGCCCAACGATCAGGTGATAGTTAGGCAATACCATTAATGCTTTTCGCTTGCCATGCTCAAGTAAACGATGGTCAGCATCATAAAGATAAATGCTTGCAGCGTGATTACAAGAATGTGGAAAATAGCCCAAGGCACAGATAACGCCCACTGGATCCAGAACGGCAATAATGCGATCAAGATGAAGATCAACTCACCCGCATACATGTTACCGAACAGTCGTAGAGCTAACGAAACTGGACGAGCAAGGAAAGTTACTAATTCCAAAATTAAGTTCACTGGAATCAATAACGCTTTTGCAAATTTGTTACTTGGGTTGAATGGGTTAAGTGCCAATTCACCGACGAAACCGCCGATCCCTTTTTCACGAATACTATAGAACAAAATTAAAACAAATACAGACAACGACATACCAAGGGTAATGTTCGGGTCAGTAGATGGAACAACTTTGAAGTAAACGTGGTGAGGGTCCATACCAAATACGTTTGCACCAATCAATTGAGCTGTATACGGGATCCAGTCAACAGGGATTAAGTCCATTGCGTTCATGAGGAAAATCCACACGAAAATGGTTAATGCCAATGGTGCAATTAAACGTGATTTGCCGTGGAAAGTATCACGAACACTTGAGTCAACAAACTCGATAATCATTTCAATCGCTGATTGGAATTTAGTTGGAACACCTGCATTCGCAGCTCTCGCAACTGTCCAAAACAACAAACAGAAAATCACACCAAGTCCGATAGACCAACCCATTGAATCCAAGTGAATTGCAGTGAACCCCATCGAATGAGCTTCTTCAGCAGTCTCAGCCAATTTCCATGTACCATCAGGCATTTTGCCATAGGTCATATTGGTCAAGTGATGCTTGATATACTCGGTCGAAGTCAGGGCATGTTCTTCAGCAGCCATAAATCACACCTGGTCAATGTCAATCATTAAAAAGAAGTAGAAACGAATCAAGCGGATGGCAAAGATCCCGCCTCTACTTCCAAAAATCTCAAAATGTGTTTACTCTCGTTTTTGTAGACGTGCCACCCAAAATGGCGCGACCCACGACATCGCTTGTACGAGAATAAATCCACAAAACAATGCAACCGGTGACAGCGGTTTAACATTGCTCAAAATTAATATAAAACCCACGATCACAATCGCAAACTTACCGAGCATTCCTCGGTACATATTCAGCATGACTTGTTTTGATGCTCTTGCGCCTGCCGTTCTAAACGACTGCCAAGCAAAATAACAATGTGCCAACCAACATACCAAAGCCCCAAGCGCAGCACTCAAAGCAGCAGTTGTATCTTTCATTGCCCATGCCAGTAAAGCTGCAATAGGAATCATACATGCTTGTAAGAAGACCAAAGCTTTTGCTAATCGTCGGTCAATCATGCGACTAGTTTGGCTCATTTTTTACCCACTTACAGCAGAACTGCTTGACAAGTTTTAATCATGATCGTTTCGAATCGCAGGCATTATAGAGTTACACCCCTGAACATGCAATCTTTTCTCGACTTAAGTCTGCTTTTTTCGTTACCATATTTTTTGACGTTAGAGTCAATTGATTTTTATTTTTTTGATCAATTTTGTGCACTTATTACGCATTTATCGGTTTTTAAAGCCAATTTTTGCCATGCTGTTACAAAATTGTCTTCACCGCGCATGCTTTCATCGACCGATTGGAAAACTACTGGGTTCATTTTTTGGTACTGACTGGCACTTGCTGTCGTTTCGGCCAATAAACACATTTTATTTTGCGGACGATTGTCTCTTAAGTACTTAATCTGAGCTGCCGTCGGTGCAATATGTGGATCATCTGTTAGTGCACCCGCAAATTTTAAGTTCAAGGCACGTTCTAGATACTGATAGGCATCATGATAAGACCAATAGTTTTTGGCTTTATTAGAGCTTTCATATTGCTGTGAGGCTTGCAGCATCTGCTGAGAGAACTCTTTGGCATTGGCCATATATTTGGCTTTGTTTTCTGGATATTGCTGAGAACGTAAAGTTGCAATAAAGAAAGCGATACGCACCGCATTATTCGGATCTAACCACACATGACTATCTACCGTGTTCGCCATAGATGCACCACGCAAATTACGCAGCGGTAAAGTCGTTAAAATGCCTGAATCCAATAGCGCAATCGCTTTACGGTTCTGATTTAGCATCTTTTCAAGCGGCGCCTCATGCGCTTTCCCAAGCCAAATCACCAAAGAGGCATCTTGAATCGCTTTACGGTGTGCTGGTGTGAGTTGTACGTCATGGCCACTTTGATCTTTTAATAACAGAATCGGTTCTTCTACTCCGTCTGTTACTTCTTTGGCAATCAGATAAATTGGGTGTGTTGAAACCACCAAGCTTTGTGTCCAGCCCCATGTGCTTAACATCGAAAACAAGACCAAGACAAATAGGCGAGACATCACAACATTACTCAATTTAGCGAAGCATGTTATAATATAACAAAAGTTAAAAAATGCCTATGTCTATTTTTAGATTCGCTGCACTATCCGTCGTGCATTTAACTTATATAGATAGTTATCATAAATTGCATGTTATGATAGCGGGGCTATTGCGACACTATTCAGACACTTCATGTCAGTGAAAATTCAATAGGCTCTACAAAAACAATGAGGTCAATCTATGAGTTCTTGTTCACATGAACATGACAATGCTTTACATGGTGTTCATGGTCATCACGATATTAAAGCACGCCTTGCCGAAGCAGAAATTTTATGTACTGCGACTGGCGCTCGTCTGACACCTTTACGTAAAGAAGTACTTGAACTCATTTTAAATGCATCTGCACCGATGGGTGCTTATGACTTATTGGCTAAGATTAAAGGCCAAGCAGACCGCCCTGCTGCGCCTCCTACGGTTTACCGTACTTTAGACTTTCTATTAGAAAAAGGCTTAATTCATAGACTTACATCTATTAATGCCTATATTCCTTGTTGTCATCCACGTGAAGGTCATCAAGCGGCTTTTCTGATCTGTACGGAATGTCATTCTGTGAAAGAAGCATCAGCACAAGGTTTGATCCAGCAACTCGATCAACTTGCGTCATCAGACCAGTTTTTAGCGCAACATAGCATTATTGAAATCTCTGGAAAATGTCATCAGTGCAGCACACGCCAGTAATCACTCCACTTATTCAGCTGGAGAAAATCTCAGTTCGTCGTGATGAGCTAGATATTTTAAGAAATGTAGATTTTGCCTTGCAAGCAAAAGAAATAGTGACGTTGATTGGTCCCAATGGCGCAGGCAAATCTACATTGATCAAAGTGCTGTTAGGTATCATGCCGCCGAATAAAGGCAAAATTCACTTTTCTAAAAAATTAAAAATGGCCTATGTCCCGCAGAAGTTTAACCCTTCTGCGAGCCTCCCTTTACGCGTACAAGATTTGCTTGATCTAGAAGTCTGCGAACAAGCGTTACGCGAAGAGATTATTCGCGACACAGGCATTCAAAAATTACAGTCATCCAAAGTACAGCAACTGTCAGGTGGTGAACGGCAACGGGTGTTACTGGCTCGTGCTTTATTGCGTCAACCCGATATTTTAGTCCTAGATGAACCAATGCAAGGCTTGGATATTCAGTCCGAAGCTGAGCTTTATGAATATGTCCGCAGTTTACCTGAACGCTATGGCTGTGCTGTGTTAATGGTGTCACATGACCTACAATGGGTGATGCAAGGTACCCATCGCGTGGTCTGCCTTAACAAACATATTTGCTGTAGTGGTTTACCTGAAAGTATTCAACAGCATCCAGAATACCAAGCGATTTTTGGCACCCAACGTATGTTCTATCAGCATCATCACAATCACTGTGGGCATAGTGATCATGCCGAACCGTGTTCGCACGATCCACGCCCACATATTCACCCTGAGCCAAAGGTCTAAGCCATGATGGAATGGTTACAACTCCTCCTCCCTGCTTGGATCATGGGGTCACTGCTGGTTTTTCTAACGGCGCCTCTCGGCTGCTTGATGCTTTGGCGCAGAATGTCGTTTTTTGCCGACACCATGGCGCATGGCACCTTACTTGGGGTCGCAGTTGCAGGGATTCTGAATTTACCTTTTTGGCTGGGTGTCGCTTGCCTTGCGCTGTTGCTGGTTGCTCTTCTTTGGGTTTTGCACGATTCACGCCTACCCAATGATGCATTACTCGCTTTAAGCTCAGCTACCCTCCTCTGCTCTGGTCTACTACTGATTCAGCAAGTACCAAGTTTGCGCCCTGAATTGCTTAGCTATTTATTCGGCGATTTACTCAGTATCGAATGGGCTGATTTACCCATGTTTGCAGTGGTGATTGTAGGTGCATTAATCGTACTTTATCGTTCATGGTCAGCGCAGATTCAAATTGCGATTGATCCAGATATCGCCATGAGTGAAGGCGTGAGTGCGAACTGGCAACGTTTGATCTTTATGTTGTTATTGGCACTGTTTACCGTATTGGCATTACGTGCGGTCGGTTCATTATTGATGGGTGCTTTACTGGTAATTCCAGCCCTGAGTGCACGCTTATTGGCGCACTCACCAAAACAAATGGTGGTTTGGGCATTTGTGTTAGCACAGCTCGGGGTCACGGTTGGTCTATGGTCGAGTGCTGCACTGAATATTTCTACAGGCTTAAGTATTGTTCTGTGTATGGCACTTTGCTTTGCTGCTATTTTCATCACGCAAAAACTCAAAAGCCAAGCTCAATCTGCCTAAATCAGGCAGTCAGCTTGACTGTTGAATTGCACTTAATAAAAGTGCTGCACCACTAAACATCACCGCAAAACCACGATTTAAATATTTTTGCTGTGTTGGTGAGCGAAGCAGTCTCAATACTTTCGAAGCCAGTCCGGTATAGCCCGCCATGACAATCAGATCGATCGTCACCATCGTGACCGCCATAATTACGTATTGCAGCCATTGCGGTCGACTCAAATCTAGAAATTGCGGTAAAACAGCCAGCAAGAATACAATGGCTTTAGGATTACTCATATTCACCACAAAGCCTTTCAATATTAAGGCTAAAGCGGATTGAGGTTGCTCCTGTCGAATCTCAATCGCCTGAATCGGTGCAGTCCACTGCTTATACGCCAAATAAACCAAATAAGTGACGCCAAACCATTTCACCACCTGAAAAGCCAAAGGTGTTGTCGCAAACAGCACACCAACACCTGCTGCCACAATCAGAATTTGTATGAGTAACGCCACTTGCAGGCCAATGACATTCCAATAGCCATGTCGAAAGCCGTAGTTGAGGCCACTCGACATTGACGCAATTGCGCCTGCGCCTGGTGAGATACTAATCACCCAGCACGCCAACATAAAAGCAAACCAAATCTGCAAAGACATAACGACTACAGTCGAACAATAAAAGGTGAATTATACCGTTTTATCAGCGCATCGCGTTGATATTTTAGGCAAGAAAATTTAGCAAATAAGCTACTCAGCCCTGATAACATCAGGCACAATTATTGTTTTCCCCCTTAAAAATAACTAAGGAGCTTTTAATGACTGCGCAATCTGTCATTCTTCCATTACCTTCTGACCACGCCCGCTTTATTGTTTTACGTTTAAAAGATCTAAGCATTGCCGAATTAAAACAACAGATTGAAGCTCTCCTTTCGACCCGTGACCGTTTAATCACACAACACCCCAATGACCAGATTAAAACAGCCATCGCTTTTGGTCCCGAACTTTGGGCACAACTCTATTCGCAAACACCTGAAGGTTTTAAACAACTCGATCCGCAACAAGGTGCCTTTAATATGCCAGTGGTGCCAGCGGATGTATTTATTCATCTTGCCAGTGCCCGTGCAGATATTTGTTTTGCCATGAGCCAAGCTTTTTTTAACGGCATTCAAGACAAAGTCGAAGTCCTAGATGAGCGTGCTTGTTTCCGTTTCTTTGATGGCCGTGATATGACAGGCTTTATTGATGGAACAGAGAATCCGCAATTTCCAGATGACCGTGCAGAAGCAGCATTACTACCAGAAACAGCAGGTGCCTTTGCCAATGGCAGCTTTATTTTTGCGCAGCGTTATATTCATGATCTTGCAAAATGGCAAATGCTGAAAGTCGATGCACAAGAACATGTGTTTGGCCGTACCAAACTTGAGTCAATTGAGTTGGATGATGATGTAAAACCAGAAAACTCACATGTCGCACGTACAGTCGTTGAAGACGATGAAGGTGAGGAAATGGAAATCTTGCGTCACAGCTTGCCTTATGGTGATGGAAAAGGCGAGCAAGGCTTATTCTTTGTTGCCTACACCAACAATTTAAGCATTATCTATGAAATGCTGAAACGTATGTTTGGGACTACAGGGGATGGTATTCATGACCGCTTATTGCACTTTACCACTGCAATTGATGGTGCTTATTATTTTGCGCCAAGCGATGAATTATTAGAACAGATTTTAGAAGACTAGAACCATCAGATGCTATGTTTATCAATAACATAGCATCTACATGACCACCAAGTTTCTACTCACTTCAAAAAGATTTATGTGAATATGTTAATTCCGCACAAATCCCACTCCCCTTAAGCCGATAAAATTTGCTATATTGGTCGTTTTTCCGCGACATTTATTTTCGGTAACTATGAATACGGCAATACAAGCAGCTCTCGATCATGCGGTACAAACCCTGCAACAACAAGGCGTACTTCCTTCAGATTGGACCAACACGAGCCATTTAACCCGTACCAAAGACCGAAGTCACGGAGACTTTGCTTCAAATATCGCCATGATCGGCTCAAAAGTTGCAGGTATGAAACCTCGTGATCTCGCTGAAAAAATCTTGGCGGCTCTTCCTGAAGTGGCTGACATTACCAAAGCAGAAATTGCAGGTCCGGGTTTTATCAACTTCTTTTTAAATGCAGACCAACGCTATGCAGTGCTTGATCAAATCCAAGCACAAAAAAATAACTATGGTCGTAGCCAAGCCAATGCAGCAAAAAAAATCCAAGTCGAATTTGTCTCTGCAAACCCAACCTCTAGCCTGCATGTCGGTCATGGTCGTGGTGCAGCGTATGGCATGACGGTTGCGAATCTATTAGAAGCAACAGGTGCAACAGTTGATCGTGAATACTATGTCAACGATGCTGGTCGTCAAATGGACATTTTGGCGACTTCAACCTACTTACGTTATTTAGAATTGACCGGGCAAACACTGGTTTTCCCGAAGAATGCCTACCAAGGCGACTACGTCAAAGAAATCGCACAAGAAATTATTGATAAAGATGGCAATGCACATGTTCGTGCCGTTGCTGACATCTATAAAGATGTACCAGAAGATGTTCAATACGCTGAAGAACTCGATGCAGAAGGCAACAAAGTCGTGCTTTCTGGCGATAAAGAAAAACACATTGATGGTTTGATCGCAAACTCACAACAACACTTGGGTGCGGACTACCGTGTTTTCCATCAAGCAGCGTTACATGCCATCTTAGATGACATCAAAGATGACTTAGCTGACTTTGGCGTGACCTTTGACAAATGGTTCAGTGAAGATTCTTTAACTGACAAAATTGATGAAGCGCTTGAGACTTTAGACCAGCGTGGTTACCTCTATGAAAAAGAGGGTAACATTTGGTTTAAATCAACTGCGTTTGGTGATGAAAAAGACCGTGTTGTAAAACGTCGTAATGGTCAAACCACTTACTTCGCCTCTGACATTGCTTATCACTTAAATAAATTACAACGCGGCTATACTGACCTGATTGATATTTGGGGTTCCGACCACCACGGTTATATTTCACGTGTCAAAGCTGCCATTGATGCAATGGGCTATGACTCGAAGAAATTGACTGTACTTTTGGTTCAGTTCGTGAGCTTGTGGCGTGGCGGTGAGATGGTACAAATGTCATCTCGTTCGGGTCAGTTCGTGACTTTACGTGATCTACGTAAAGAAGTGGGTAATGATGCCGCACGTTTCTACTATGTGATGCGTAAGTCTGAACAACACATCGACTTTGACCTTGATCTTGCAGTTTCACAAAGCAAGGACAATGCGGTGTATTACATTCAATATGCCCATGCACGTATTTGTCGTATGTTAGAAAAAGCAGCCACTACAGGGATCAGTTTTGATGCTGTTGCAGCGCGCGAGCAAGCCAATCGTTTAGAACTTGATGCTGAAACAGAAATTCTGTCTAAGCTTGCTGCTTATCCTGATATTTTAGTCCGTGCGGCAAATGTCTATGAACCACACCAAATTGGTAACTATCTTAAAGAGTTAGCTGCCCTATTCCATGCTTGGTATAATGAGCATAAGGTTTTGGGTGATGATGTAGCGCTTACACAAGCACGTTTATTGCTTTCAATCAATGTACAGCAAGTTTTACACAATGGCTTAGAATTACTCGGTGTCTCCGCTCCTGAGACCATGTAAAAAGTGAAGCGAAAGCTTCACACATGGTCGCAAGACGGAGGGCTGTGCCCGAAGTAACCATGTAAACAGCAAAGCAATGCTTTGCACATGGCTGCAAGACCGAAAGCTATGCTTGAGATGGGCTGTAAAACAGCAAAGCAACGCTTTGCACATCGTCGCAAGACCGAAGGCTATGCCTGAGTTAGAACGGCAACCAGTAAATCAAAGCTTAAACACATGTAAACTTAAACCATGATTGTTAAACAATATGGTAAACAAAGCATTATTTTTAAACATAATGCTTTGTTTTTAAGCAGATTCAAGTTACAAATAACCTAATAGGATCAAGAGGAATTTCTGGTGTTTGGAAAAACGCAACGTGGTGTATCTGAACGACCAAACAAGCCCAAAAAACCACTCATTCCAAAGTGGTTAGGAATGCTTGTCGCAGTTCTCGCGATCCTGTGCGCTGCCGTGATGCTCATGCTTTGGCAACCATGGCAGCCTGTTCCTGCAAAAAATCAGGTAACGTCTGAACACTATGAAGAAGAAAATACCAATAAAGACTACCGTTTTTATGACTTACTTCCGCAACAGCAAGTAACCCCAATTCCTGAACAAGCCGTACCAGAGTCTAAACCTCAGGGCAATGTTGTGATTATCGAGTCACCAAAACCTGAAACTACAACGACAGAAGATCCAAGTGGCATCACCCCAAGTGAACAAGCTGCAGCACCTGCACATGCGACTTATATTTTACAAGTACGTAGCTACCCTGACCCAGACAGTGCCGACGCACGTCGTGCTGAAATCATCCTGAATGGTTTATCTGCAGATGTGGTGAAAAGCGTTGAAAATGGTCAAACGTGGTATCGAGTGTTCTCTGGACCTTATGACAGCCAAGAATCTGCGCTTGCTGCTCAACAGACCTTACAACATAGCGGCATTGATTCAATTGTAATTAAACGCTAAAAATAGAGTCACAATAAAAAAGGGAACAATCAGTTCCCTTTTTTATGCTTAAAAATTTATGCGCATTGAGAATGCAGCGTTCCTTGTTCAGCACGTTGAAAAGCCGGACGCTGCTGAACACGTTGTACAAAAGCCTGAATGTTTGGATACTTACCATGTAAGCGGTTTTGAATCGCAATCAGTGGAAAGGCCATTTGAATATCAGCAAAAGAAAAATCACCTGCAAAATAATCATGTTTTGACAAATAATCCTCAAGATACAAAATATGTTCTTTCACTCGTGGGCGGACAAAGCCGGCTTTAACACCATCGGTAATTTTTTCCGCAATCGGACGAATCACCCAAGGAACGTGTTTGCTGACATTATTCATCACAAGGGTCATGACCAATAAAGGCATCAATGAAGCTTCTGCATAATGCATCCAGTACGAATATTGACGTTGATCAGATGCCTGTTGAGGTTTAAATTTGCTTTGAAGATCATACTGCTGTTGTAAATAATCGAGGATCACAGCAGATTCAACAATGACATCATCCCCATCGACCAAAATAGGTGCTTTACCGAGAGGATGAATTTGTTTAAGGCTTTCTGGCGCTGCGTAACTGGCTGACCTTTGGTAATACTCAACTTGGCAATCCACACCAAGTTCTTCTAACGCCCACAAGATGCGGAACGAACGTGAGCATTGTAGGTAATGTAAGGTAATCATTTTTGTGCCTGCTTTATAGCTGCGCAACTATGGTTTTAGTCCCTCTCATAGCTACGCTTAGAATTATGTTTTGCCCAAGCACAATAGCACTTTAGTCTTAAAGAATCATGGTCTGAATGTCTAAACTACGTAACAAAGTTTTAGTAACAGGCGTTTTGCTACAGACATTGAGAAGCTTTTCTTTTAAATCTTGTGAAACAGGTTGTTTAAATATTACACGGCGTTCGATCCGTTCCTGCTGTTCACGATTGGTATGAAAGTCGACTTCAACGGTAAATTCACCTAAATCCATTTCCTTATGCTGCGCGTACATTCGCAAGGTGATCATAGTGCAGGAGGCCAGACTTGTGGTAAGGAAATCATAAGGTGCAGGACCTGTATCATGTCCACCAAACTGTTCTGGCTTATCGGTAAGAAATTGATGTGTACCACTCTTCACTGCCCCCTTCCAAGGTTCTGGCAAAGTCTGGACTGCTGCACTGGCAATAATACTCATTTTGATGCCCTCATTTGATCAGGTAACACTGGCGCTTCTAGGCGTTTACCTTGGTAATCTGGAATTTCCCCAAAACGAGCATCGTGATTAATCCAGTCTTCACGCGCTTGCTTTAACTCTTCCATGGTACGCCCTACAAAATTCCACCACAGTAAAATCGGCGATTCAAACGGTTCACCACCAATCAATAACACGCGGTGACCTTGAGTTAACTCGACTTCAATTTCAGTGAGTCCTGTTTCCAAAACCACCATATTATCAGCAGTCAGTTCATGACCATTGACGCGAGCCGTGCCCTCTAATGCCATAAAGGCATATTCAAACTTTGGATTGAGTGGAATACGGGTTTTAGTATCGGTTTGTGCAGTCAGATCCACACCCACCAAAGGGGTATGCACGTATACAGGTGAGGTTGTATCGAGGAAATCTCCGACCAGTACCGTAAATTCAACCTGATCTTTATTCACAATCGGTAATTCTGGATAGTGCTCAAACTTAGGCGACATATTCAGTTTGTCATCTGGTAATGCAATCCAAAGCTGTGCAGCATGCATTTTGGTTTCGGTATCAGGTGCAACTTCGGTATGTGAAATTCCGTGACCTGCCGTCATCAAATTGACTTGCTTCGGGCGAATTAATTGTTTTGAGCCCAGACTATCGGTATGCATCATGGTGCCTTCAATCATCCATGTGAACGTCTGCAAACCAATGTGTGGATGCGGTCCCACATCTAAACCATCACCCGCTGGAAAACTCACAGGCCCAGCATGATCTAGAAAACACCATGCTCCGACCAAGCGTTTTTGTCGACTCGGCAGAGCACGCTTAATCACGGTTCCCTTACCAATTTCGGCAGAACGAATGGTAAATTCTTGAATGAATTGATTAATATATGTTTCGCAGTCTTTTGAATCAGAAATATCGTAGTCGTTATTATTGCTCATGATATTGCTCTCTTTTACCTATGCTATTGCAATGAGTTGATAGCTTGATCTTATCAATACAATCATTCAGCAATATAGTCTTTTAGTAATACACAGAGTGTTATTCATGAGACAATCTTGATATAGGCTTAATATCCTTCAATAAAATACCACTTCATTAGGTTTATGGCTTAGCTTGCATATCGACAATCAAGCCTGTTAAACGCCGTACCACAGGCAATAAAACCAAGACCAATGGATAAGCGATCAACCAAGAAAACATCCATGTTTCCAACCAGATCATGGTAAACCCTGAAATAAAGCCCGTTCTCATCCATAGATTAACGAGTGATAAAGTCCCACTCATAAAAAAAGATAAAATCAGCGGTAAGATCCACGCTGCATACTTCGCGGGTAATTTCGCAATCAGTCGTGGGCTTGCTTTCAATTCTTGCATTTTTAGCTCGTTTTAATAAAAACAATCTTTAGTTAATTTTAATAATTTATAACGTCATCAGCACGATCCATAAACGATACACAGGGTACTATCTATGCAACAATCTATTACTGAACGCATCATGAACTTTGTTCTAAAACAACCTTACTCAGGAATGTCTTTCTTCACTTGCTGTTTTAAATTTTTCATAAACTGACCAAACTGAGGTAGAAAAGTCTCAAATAAAGAATGATCTTTGTTTTCCAACATCACTTCACTAAACAGCTTTAAGCCCACTGCAAATGATTTGGTGGTTTGATCATCAAAAAAATCGGCTTTCTTCAAACGTTCGACAATCTCGAAGATATCGTCATGGTTGCCTGTATAAAACTCTAAACGCTCGCTATAAGTTGAAACCTGCCCTTTCGCATCCTTTAGATGTTGTACTGTGACATGATATTGATGTTGTTTCATGCTTCTGCTCCAAGATGCTTTTAAGCACTCTCTTTAATTTCAACCTGCATCAGGTCGACTTGAAATTGATGAAATACTGCAGCCAACGACTGTAAAAATGCGGTCTGTTTGGCTGTGGTTAAATCAGCACAACGAATTTGCAGCACTTGACCGTTAGAGATTGAAGGTAAATTAAACTTGGTCTCAGCACGATGAAACTGATAACTAGCAATCAAGCCGGCCTGCACCAGATCACTGACCACCCGATACACTGTAGCCAAACTCAGTTGCTGTTTCTGTTCATTCAGCCGTTGATAAATCTGCTTCACCGTAAGCTCTTCTGATTGTTGTGCCAGCACAGACAATACCGCCATACGTGGATGAGTCACCCTTAGACCCGCCTGTTTGATTTTCTGTTGTAGCTCTAACATATTTCGCTCCCAACTTATAAACGTCCAATTGCGATGGCGGCCTGATCAATTTTTTCCGCAATTTGATGGATCTGTTCTTGTTGCAAATCTGTGATATTCAGCTTTAAACGCAATGCGGTTTTCAGATTTTCCATCGCGCGGTGGATATCAATCAGCTGATCATTATTATGGATTTCACGTCTTAGTCGCAGCTTTTGTAGAAGTGCCAACAGCATGTCTTGCTGCTCCTTTAAATAGCTGTCGCCATAGTCGGTAATCTGATATTGCTTACGTTCGGCATCCAGCACGCGAATCAAATTCATTTCTTCCAATGCGGTTAGCGTTGGATAAATCGTTCCGGCACTTGGGGTATAACCATCGCCTACCAGATCACTAATTTCTTTAATAATTTCATAGCCATGTTTAGGGCTTTGCTGAATCAAATGCAGCACTAACAGTTTCATACGACCTGATTCAAATAAGCGACCACGGCGACCGGCTCGGTGATGTTCTCGATGTAATAAAGCCGCTTCGGCTTCATCATGAGGATGCTCGGATTGATGTTTCATCTTTATTTTTCTCTTATTTGCTTAATTTACGCATATTAAGATATATCTTAACATATCTTTTATCAAGTTAAGATATAACTTAATTTTTAATGGTTTGATATTTATGGGGTTATTTATTCTCAAAAGAACTTTTGGAAGAGTAAGTAATAAAAAAGAGCTGCTAAGCACTCTTCTTTTTTTGGTAGTAAGTATCGGAATTGATCAAAAAGAGGTCTATTTACTTTAAATATAGTCTCAACAGCAACATAAGATATTGATAATAAATATAGTTATTGTTCATCCACTTTTCTTTGGGATATTAGACCTATATTCACATTGGTTTAAATTATAATCCCAAGCCCCACCAGAATCCGCACAACTATCTTTCCTTGCTGCGTTGTCAAAGAACGTATCCGCAATAAATGCGATTACACCTAGCAATACTATTAAAGCTATAAGAAAAATTAAAAACCATTTTAGTTTTATTAAGAATTTAATACCTATATATTTAATAAATTCCATTTTTGAAGTCTCTTAATTTAAGCATCTAGGTTAAATTCTTTTAACAATTTATTTTTAATTAAAATCTTCTAAAATCGACATAATATAACTCATGTAAATTAACCCAGACTATCCAACATAAATCAAATATTTAAAAACCAACCCCCATTATATAAATAATAAAAAAGAGTGCTCAAACACTCTTTTTTACGACTTTGAATATGATTAAAACCGCTTCGTATAGTTCACAAATAAACGGTCTTCACCAAAGTCATTGCCATGTTTGACCTTGTAATCAACACGCAGATATTGAATGGCAAAACCCTTTAAATAAGGCTGCTGAAAGGCATAATTGATCAAGACATTGGATTCAGTTTCATGATTTTTCTCACCATTGGCGGTTTTAAAATCATGACCATAAACATACTTAACCACGGCATTTAGCCCAGGTACATAATCTTTAAAATCATAGCCATACATCAAATGATAGGACTTTTCATTCTGCTTGAAAAAGCCTGTGGCATTCCAGTTAATAAAATACAACTCAGGCAAAAAACCATCTGGTAAAGGATAAGCCGATTCACCAACAATCTGTTGATAACCCAAACCAAAGCTCTGATTGTTCACTTTCAACATTTCCAACAGCCCGATATTTTGCGCATCAATCTCAAAATTATTGCCATCATTTTTAGCATTAAAATATTTCAACTTGGAATTGAGTGAAAAAGTCGGCTGTTTCCACGTATGCTCCAAGCCTAGATAGTGTTTGTTATATAAATCTTCTAAATTGCCAAAATAGTATTCAGCTTTCAGTGCAGGTGTCAGTTGATAACGTAGATCTAGATAATTTAAGCCATCGGAATAGGCCGTTTTGCCTTTGGAGGTAAAGGAAAAGCGATGAAAATCCTCCTCATTGCGTGGAGATACTTTTTCCACTCTACCCAGTTCAGCATATAGCTGATCCGAAATCTGTGACTTTAAATTCGTTCCCCAATACGAGGTAATGAGCTGCCGACTCGCATCTGAAGTAGTGACAGGTAAATCCAGCCATAACTCCCCGATACTCAGCAAGGTTTTGTCATAACCCAGTTTTAAGGTTGCCCCATATTTTGAATAATCAGCGGCTTGGGATTGTGTTTTGGAGTCAAAGGGCAGCACCATATCACTGACATGCCGATCTGCACTTAAACGTAAGGCATATTGCACCGAAGCGTCCGCGCCAATACGAATCGGCTTGTCTGCGATCACTAAAGGCGTGTCGTGTAAATTTGAAGTATAAAATAAAGATGCCCCTTGCGACCAACTACCAAAATTTTTGGCATTGGGATTGTCATAATCCCGATATAGATAGGCATTCTTTAGGTTAAATTTCCATTCATCTTGAATAGCTTGGGTTGGATCTGCTGCCCATAGCACCGAACTGCTTCCTGACATCACCAACAGTAGGCTCAGCGTTAAAGTTTGTGTATTTAAATGGCTCATTGAAGGAATCATCCATCGCTGGGGCTGTGCCATCCATTGGCACAGCAATCTATTTTTATGTGGAATATCTTTGATTTCAGCCTAGCGTTGTCACAACGACAGGCTGTTCTTTTTTAAGGCGTTTAATCAGCAATAATGAAATGGCCGCACAGAAGGCAGGAATAGCAAGAATGCTGAGAATGGCAAAACTAGAAAGATCCAATGACATCAGCCAGCCGCCCATGATAGAGCCGACAACAGACCCCACACGTCCAATCGCATTGGCCCAACTCACACCAGTTGCACGACAATGTGTTGGATAAAAGCTGGATGAAAAGGCATTTGCGCCAACTTGTGAGCCACTGATCCCCACACCCACACCAAACATGGCAAACATCAGCAATATGGTATTGGACTGTTCAATCCCGAGACCTAAACAGATCAGGAACAAACCACCAAAAGCATAAGCTGCACTTAAAATTTTAGTCGCATCCATTTTATCCATCAGCAAGCCTAAGACGATGGCACCGATTGTTCCGCCAATCTGAAAGATCGAGGTGAGCCATGAGGCATTGGATAAGTTAAAACCTGCATTGGTAAGTAAAGTCGGCATCCAGCTTGAGATCATATAAATAATCAGCAGACTCATGAAAAATGTAAACCAAATCAGAAAAGTACCTAAAGCAAGACCTTTACTAAATAGGTCTTTAATACTTGATTTTGCCACTTCATTTGCAGGCGGGACCAAGCTTGGAATCTGCGTGATATGCGGTGCCATACGACGAACGATGCTTTCAATGTGTTCGGTACTTTTTTGTTTCAAAACCAGAAACCGCAGCGATTCAGGCAAGAGATAATATAGGAAAGGCACTGTGCATAAAGGTGCAATTCCCCCTATGAATAAAATGCCATGCCAACCGATATGCGGTAGCAGTTGTGCCGACAGAATCCCACCCAGCGCAGAGCCAATGGTAAAACCACAAAACATCATGGTGACCAAATTGGAACGGCGGGACGTCGGTGCATATTCTGAGGTTAAGGTAATGGCATTCGGTAAAGCACCACCTAAACCCAGCCCAGTGAGAAAGCGCCAAATAATCAGCGTTTGCAAGTCCGATGAAAAGGCGGCAAATAGGCTGGCACAGCCAAACATGATCACCGAGCCGATCAGAATCGGCTTACGCCCAAGTTTATCGGACAAAGGGCCAAAAATAAGTGCGCCTGCCATTAAGCCAAATAAGCCTGCGCCAAATAACGGTGCTAGATCAGTGGGTTGTAAGCCCCACTCGGCTTTCAATGCAGGCGCAATAAAACCGACTGCTGCAGTATCAAAGCCATCAATTGCAACAATCAAAAAGCACAACCACATGATTAGCTTTTGCAAAGCTGACAGTGGTATTTCATCAATGAAATTTTGTACATCTATGGTTTTCTGAGACATAACGACTCCTTTTGCCAATACCTTGGCCAGTGCAATCCTTAGCAATGGTGCTCAACTCTATTTATTGTTCAGTTTGAGCACCTATTTAAACCACTTAGATCAAGTGAGTTATTTCACATTCACGGTAATGCCTGTTAGACCTGTAATCTCCGCACGCATCACATCACCTCGCACCACAGCACCGACACCTTCAGGCGTACCTGTAAAGATCAAGTCACCTGCTTTCAGTTCAAATAAGGTCGACAGATTGGCAATGGTTTCAGCAACTGACCAGATCAAATGGGTGATATCACTGCGTTGTACCGTTTCACCATTCACGGTCAAATGAATATCAGCCTGATTGATTTCACCAGTTTCCGTCATCGGGTGAATGGGGCCAATCGGCGCAGAAAAATCGAATGCTTTGCCAATTTCCCATGGACGCCCCTTTTCACGCATACTCATTTGCAAGTCACGGCGAGTCATGTCCAAACCAACCGCATAACCATAAATGTAATTTACGGCATCTTCGACCGAAACATTTTTAGCATCGCGTCCTATCGCCACCACCAACTCAATTTCATAATGATAATTTGAGGTTTCGGTTGGATAAGGAAGATCTACCGCATCCTGATTAACGGGTACGATCGACTCTAGATCGTTCGGCTTACAAAAGAAAAATGGCGGCTCACGATCTGGATCAAAGCCCATTTCACGTGCGTGGGCAGCGTAGTTACGCCCGACACAATAGACACGACGTACTGGAAATTGCTGATCTGAGCCATGAATAAACAGGCCCGCGGGTGTCATTGGCTGGAAAATAAAAGTCATGGCATATTCCTTGTTGATATAGGTTAAATCAGCGCCTTAAAACGCATCGGCCTGCTGTTCAGGCGCAGCTTTCTGGAATGCGTCTAGGGTCATACAATGCTGATAAATTTCATTAATTTGAGGATAAGCCGACAGGTCGACCTGAAAGCGTTGTGCCGATACCACTTGTGGAATCAAATATGCATCGGCAATGCTGACTTGCTTGCCATAGCAGAACTTTTCCCGAGTTGGATCTTCAGCCAATATGTGCTCTAAGGCTGAAAAACCATCCTGAATCCACTTGGCACACCAAGCATTGATCTGATTCTGATCCAGTCCAAGCTGGCGTAAATACTCCAGTACACGCTTATTGTTTAAGGGATGAATATCGCATCCGATCAAGGCTGCAATGGCACGTACTTTCTCTTTACCCAACGCATCTGCTGGCAGCAAAGCAGGCTCAGGGTATTGCTGTTCTAACCATTCGATAATGGCAGGGCTTTGTAACAGCATCCCCACCTCCGTTTCCAGGACGGGAACAAAACCCTGTGGATTTAGCCTTTGAAAAGCAGCTTGATGATGCTCATTTTTCGCCAGCGATACATAGCTCATCTCATAATCCAAACCCTTGAGATTCAGGACAATGCGGGTACGGTGCGATGTGCCGCTGCGAAAAAATCCATACAGTTTCATGGACTCACTCCTTCAACATGACGTTCACGTACCGAATACAGGCCTAATTTACGTTGTAAAGGTGCCTCATCGGCAATAAACACATAGCATGGCTGCGCAGATGTATTGATTAAATCAATAACAGCAAAACATGGTGCACATGCGGTATCCGCTTGGGTTAAATGGAAATCCTGTTGATCAATCTGAATGGTCAGACCACCTTCAATCACATGAAAGACCTGTGCAGTGGAACGTAAAGGCAAAGACAGCGTTTCATTCGGACGCAGAAGTAAAGCTGAATAACCCAGAATGTTCTGACAGTCTTTACCTGTTTCAGGATTGACATAAGCCACTTGTAACGGGTCCTGATAGCCAGCTTTTTCAGCCAAGGCATCCAGTACCTTTTTAGTGTCTTTCCAGGCATAACGCATCATCGGATAAGGCGCATCTTCACGACTAAAATGTGGTGTAGGCACGATACCCGCTGCATATTGCGGCGTAGAACCTTGATTAATCCGATCCACTTCCTGACGGCGACCCTCTTCAACAAAAGAGGCTTCCATGTAGTAAACCAGCGGTAAATCTAGGATATCCATCCAAATCACAGGTTGATCACCATCATGTCCATGCTCATGCCACAAACCAGATGGCGTCAGGATCATGTCGCCATGTTCCATCATGCATTTTTGCCCTTCGACCGTGGTGTAGGCACCCTCTCCTTCAACAATGAGGCGCACCGCATTCGGTGCATGTCGATGAGCAGGTGCCCACTCTTGCGGAAGCAGCAATTGCATACCTAAATACATGGCTGGGCTGACTTTCATATTCTCCAAACCATGACCAGGGTTGGCGAGTGCCAAGACACGACGCTCTGCCTTTTCAATCGGTGTTAACTCACCTGCTTCTAACAACAGTGGTTTGATCTGCTGAAAATACCAAGCCGTTGCAACCGTTTGCGGTCTTGGTTTATGAGGTGGAATAAAACTTCTTAGATTGGGCCACAATGGCACCAGATTGGATGCATTCAGTTCTTCACGATAACGTTCTGGTAGCTCTTCGAGCGTGCCTAACTGTTCCATATGTCATTCCTTTTTCTGCCCATGGAGCACAATACTAATGACGATAATTTCATCAATATTCGGTGTTGGCTCAATGTAGCAATCAGGATGTGTTGAATCTATGCACAAAAAACAATAGGCTGTATTGATAAAATCAATACGGTAGTTCATCGACATGTTTGATCTGGATACAAGACTGCTGAAAATTTTCTTTGAAATTTATCAGCACAAAAGTATTTCTAAAGCAGCGGAACAGCTTGGTATTGGTCAACCCACCTTGAGTATTGCACTGAATAAACTCAGAGCACATTTTCGTGATCCATTGTTTGTGCGTATTGAAAATAAAATGCAGCCCACTGAGCTTGCTCAACAGATCTATCCGATGGTGGTAGAAATCTTAAACCGCCTGAAGTTAGTCCAGAATTACAATATTGACTTTGATCCACAGACTTCGACTTATCAATTCCGTATCAGCATGACCGACATCAGTCATTTGGTATTTTTACCACGTCTAATGAATTACATGCGGCAGCATGCCCCCTCAATTCGTCTGGAAATTTTACCGATTGATAGCCAAACCGCACCAATGATGTCGAATGGGGATATTGATCTCGCCATTGGATTTCTCCCTCAATTGGAAGCTGGTTTTTACCAACAAACCCTGTTTCAGCAACATTACACCTGTATCGCCAGTCAACAGCATCCGAGACTGACAGGAACCAGTCTGTCTGCTTCAGAGTTTGCTCAGGAATTACATGTCGATATCTTGGCGACTGGGGGACATTATGTGGTGGAACATGAGCTACAAAAACACGGCGTCAATCGAAATATTCTGGTGCGTCTACCGAGCTATTTGGGAGTTGGTCTGATTGTCCGAGATGCGGATACCATTGCGACAATCCCTCACTATCTAGCGCGGGTCTTTATGACCCAAGGTGGACTCAAGACTTTTGAACCGCCTTATAATTTCCCTCAATTTAGTGTCAAACAACACTGGCATTCACGTGTCCATCAGACCCCAAGTAATCAGTGGTTAAGGCAAATTTGCTTTAAACTGTTCTCGGCCTAATGCTTAGAGCAGGGTTAAAATAAAATAGCGCATCGAAATCGATGCGCTATTTGATATCTGATTCAATGACTAACAGAACACCTATTCCACTCTAGAAATACCTGTTGAAATGGTAATGTGCTTATATTCAATAAAGTCATCCATCGCCGCCATACCATTCATTCGGCCAAGTCCAGAATTTTTGAAACCGCCTTCCTCAAACTCATCATAAACCACAGCCCAATCATTGATCCAAACCGTGCCCGCTTCCATTTCCGTCGCCACCCGCAATGGTAACTCCACATCACGACTCCAGATTGAAGCCGCTAAACCATATTGATTGTCATTGGCGAGCGCAATCGCTTCCGCTTCCGTATCAAACACCTGTAAAGTCAGCACTGGCCCAAAGGTTTCTTCCTGAATGATGTCCATCGAATTATCATTCACTTCAAGCAAGGTTGGGCGGTAGAAAGCCCCTTTCGCCAACTCACCCTCAGTGATCGGCCCACCACGAACAATGACCTTCGCTCCTTCGGCAATCGCTTTTTCAACCACCGCATCGACTCGTGCTACATTATTTTTGTCGATCAATGGTCCCATATCACTGCTTGGATCAGCAGCAGGGCCAACTTTAACCGCTTCCAAGCGCTGAGCCAGTTTCTGTTTTAGTTCATCAGCGAGCTCACGCTGCACCAATAAACGTGAACCAGTCATACAGAACTGCCCAGCGAAGATGGTGAGTGCTTTTTCTAACTTCGGCAAGACCAGATCAAGATCAGCATCTTTAAACACGATCATCGGCGTTTTACCCCCTAGCTCTAAGCCAAATCGTTTCAGATGTTGTGCACCTGTTGCCGAAATGGCCTTACCAGTTGCCGTGCTGCCGGTAAAGCTAATCACAGGAACATCTGCAGATTCAACCAATAGGCGTGCTCCCCCTCCAGTCGACTCACTAAAAAGATTGATCACACCCTGTGGTAATGAAGGAAGCTCAGAAAAAATTCTAGAGATCACAGCATTGGTTTGTGCAGTTTGTCCCGGCATCTTAATGACTGTTGTGGTGCCCGCGGCCAATGCAGGTGCCAGTGACCGAATCATTAAAACCACTGGAGAATTCCACGGCACAATAATTCCAGACACACCCATCGGTTCACGCAAAACCATGGAATAGCTGCCTGGCTTTGGTTCTAATGCTCGACCGTACTCGGTCAGGGTTAATGCCGCGTAATAACGTAATTTGGCAGGAACCATCGTCACTTCAAAGCTGGCTTCTGCTTTAATTTTTCCATTTTCAGTGGCAAGGATCTCAATCAACTCATCTGCATGGCGTTCAAAAGCATCGGCCATTTCATTGAGTACTTTTGCGCGTAACCGACGGTCACGCTTCCAATCGTTTTTTTTAAATGCGGTCTTTGCTGCCCATATAGCAGCTTCCACCTGCTCTACTGTTGCATTGGCATATTGCCCGATCACTTCATATGTTGCTGGATTAATCGACTGTATATGCTGATGAGAGTCCACCCACTCACCATTAATCCAGTTTTTAGCTAGTCTATTCATCTGCACATCCTAAAATGAAAATAAGAGAAGATCGGTTGAGTCCTCAATCAAATATCGGTTTGCTAGCGTGTTCACCATCATATTTCACTCACAAAATCAACAATCTAAATAAGTGCCAGACTGCAACCCATGCTATTTCTAAACCACACTTGCAAGTTACTTTGGATTCATGGGTTCGACTTGTGATGGCAATTCATCGCGAGCGTAAATGCGGATTGAATTCTCGATCTTCTGAGATCACCCGATATCAACAAGGGTTAAAGCGAGGCAAACACCCTACCAAATGATGATTTTTGTTCGCTAGACCACAAAAAACAAAACTATGATTCGCTTTTTCCAAACATTCCCTTAGGACGACTGCCGCAAAATGTTCTGAATCTGGCTATCCCAAGGCGCAGGATGACCAATTTTTGTGGATAGAAAATCAACCAAAGCTTGAATTTTAGGTGAAGCTCGATTCGACAAGCGGTAAACCACAGAAATATTGCCTCCCGAAGGTGAGAACTCAGGCAAAATCACCTTGAGTTGCTGCTGGCAAATGGCGTCCGCGGCAAGAAAGCTTGGTAAAATCGCAATCCCCAAGCCCAGCTTGGCAGCTTCCAATAATTGATGACCACTATCTGTACGTAGATAAGGTGAAATTCGGAAAAATGCCTTCTTACCGGCGACAGGGAGTTGCCACATGCCGTGCGGTTCTCGAGGTAGGTACAACAGACCACGATGGCGCAACAGCTCATTCGGATGTGTTGGTCTTCCATATACTTTTAAGTAGTCTGGACTTGCACAAATATAATGATGATTCGGTGCAATGCTCTGGCTGATCAGGTTGGAGTCAGGTAGCTCCCCCATCCGAATCGCTGCATCATAATGACCATTATTCAAATTGACGAATTGATCACTCGACTCAATATCCAGCTTGAGCTCAGGGTACAACTGCATGAATTCCGCCAAATAAGGCGCGAGAAATTGAATGTTAAATGCTTGTGGCACCGATAAACGAAAACTGCCACTTAAATGCTCATGCCGAGCACTAATGGACGCTTCCAAATCACTTAACTCCGCCAGAATCTTGGTCGACTGCCGATAAAATTCCTGCCCAGCCTCGGTGAGCAACATACTCCGACCACGATGAATTAGTGCGGCAGATAAACGCTGTTCCAATTGCTGAATCCGTTGACTCACCACCGATTTGGTAATGCCCAGACGTTTCGCTGCATGGGTAATACTGCCTGCTTCAACCACTGCTATATAAGTTTGCATTTCAACAATCTGGTTCAAAAGGCACTCCCCATCAGGGTTTAGTCATAGACTGATGTTAGGTCTAATCACGCCTACTTGAATAGTCTGTTCTTGCAATACTAAGTCTTATCCATGCAACAATCCAAGCAATGTCCTTTACTGTTTATTATTTATGTATTTTTTGTTCTAAAAGCACTTTTATTTTCATACTGAGGAAATCAACAACAGGACCTAAAGCCTGATGCTGTTGTTGCCAATTTTGCTTTCCAATCTTACCTTTATATTCTTGGATCATGCGCTGCAAAACAGGCTGATGTTGCGGTAGTAACTGAGCAACCACCCATTGCGCAGCCTGATCTTTAGGTGCAATCTCATTCGTCACCAGACTAAAATAAATACGGCATAAGGCCAAAATTTGATTACGCTCATCGGCATCCTCATCCCAATGCGCCACAATCGAGGGATAGGTGTCTGCCATCGCCTGCCAGAGTTGCTGTACCGGTATCGCAGCTGACCACTGTGTCAAGCTTGGCCCGAACAAAGTCCGATGATGCATTTGTGCTTTCTTCAGCAAAATACTCAGATCTGGGTCTGCATGTTCGCTAAGTATATCACCTTGGCTTAACTCATCTCGTAACCACTCCCCGAACTGTAGTTCGTAACTGAGTGGATAACTTCCTGAAACAACATGATCTTTGCGTACGATGGTGACTTCAAGTGCACGTTGTGCAGCACCAATCGGATGCGAAATGTGTAATAAGGTTTCTGCCAGTTGCTGTCGTTGCTGGAGTGTCAGTGCTTGACTCACCACAACCAAAACATCCAGATCACTTTCTGGACCTAACCCGCCATCAACAGCTGAACCATACAGATAAATGGCAAACAGGGACTCACCCAAAAGCTGCTGTAGAGATGCTGTTAACTGTTCGAGTTGCAAGGTTTCGGACATGCTTTACCTCTTTGTCAATCGCATAAAAAAGGCAGGATTTTCATCCTGCCTTTGGTCTTATTCCCACTCAATCGTTGCTGGTGGTTTAGATGACACGTCGTAGACGACACGTGAAACATCTTTAATTTCGTTCATGATACGGGTTGAGATTTTATCAACCAATTCATATGGAAGATGTGCAAAGCGAGCTGTCATAAAGTCAACGGTTTCCACGGCACGAAGTGCAATCACCCATGCATAGCGGCGACCATCACCAACAACACCCACTGATTTTACAGGTTGGAATACTGCAAATGCTTGTGCAGTTTTATCGTACCAACCGCTGTCACGCAGTTCTTGCATAAAGATGTCGTCAGCAAGACGAAGAATATCAGCATATTCTTTTTTCACTTCACCCAAGATACGCACGCCCAAACCAGGACCTGGGAACGGATGACGGTAAATCATGCTATGCGGTAAACCAATTGTTGTACCTAATTTACGTACTTCATCTTTAAACAAGTCACGTAATGGCTCAACCAATTCAAACTCTAGGTCATCAGGTAAACCACCCACGTTGTGGTGTGATTTAATCACGTGTGCTTTACCTTGTTTGCTTGCAGCAGATTCAATTACGTCTGGATAAATCGTACCTTGTGCTAAGAATTTCACGCCATCTAGTTTACGTGCTTCTTCTGCAAATACTTCGATGAATTCACGACCAATGATTTTACGCTTTTTCTCAGGATCAACTTCACCTGCCAACGCAGTTAAGAAGCGCTGTTCAGCATCAGCACGGATCACACGGATACCCATATTTTCTGCAAACATTTGCATCACTTGATCGCCTTCGTTTAAACGAAGTAAACCATTATCTACAAATACGCAGGTCAGCTGATCGCCAATAGCTTTATGCAATAACGCAGCAACCACAGATGAATCCACACCACCAGACAAACCTAATAGAACTTTTTCATCGCCAATTTGTGCACGCAACTGTTCTACGCGTAAGTCGATAATGTGTTCAGGTGTCCAAAGACCGCGACAACCACAAATCTTGTGTACGAAATTCGACAGTAATTCAGCACCTTTAGCTGTGTGCGTCACTTCTGGGTGGAACTGAACGCCATAGAAACGACGTGTTTCATCACTCACCGCAGCAAATGGACAGCTAGGTGTACTTGCGGTAACTTGGAAACCTTCCGGAATCGCACTTACTTTATCGCCATGACTCATCCATACGTGAAGCTGGTTCTCGCGATCTTGCAAGTTACCAATCAAATGATCACGTACTAGAATATCCACTTCTGCATAACCAAACTCATGTACTGTACCTGGCTCAACTTTACCGCCAAGTTGTTCAGACATGGTTTGTAAACCATAGCAAATACCCAACACTGGTACGCCTAATTCAAATACAACTTGCGGCGCGCGTGGGCTTCCTTCTTCATGTACGCTCTCAGGGCCACCTGATAAAATAATCCCGTTCGGATTAAACGCACGAATGTCTTCTTCAGACATATCGAATGCATACATTTCAGAATAGACACCCGCTTCACGTACACGACGTGCAATGAGCTGGCTATATTGAGAGCCGAAATCCAGAATAAGGATACGATCTTCAGTAATTTGAGTATTGGTCGTCATGGTTCATCTTAAAGGCAAATGAATTAAGCGCCATATTCTAACATTTTTCACGCTTTGGCGCATCGCAATTCATCATCTATCTTGTTTTTTCATTGAACAGCTGAATCAACACTGATATTTAAACTAAAATTTCAGAGCAAAGCACAAAATAAGGAGAGTTAAATCAATAATTCTTGCCCATTCTGCTCAACACAAAGCAAAAATTGGTGCTAAGATGACGAGTCAAGATATGTATTACCACGGAAAGGTATTCAATCGACGGCATCGTTGCCTTTTTATACGATTGTGATGTCCTGATTCAAAGGAAAAATAAAAGGGTAACTCAAAAATTAATGGTCTTGGTGTTTCATCAACGGCCGAAAATATTTCACTATCATCTAGCGCTTGCCCGACCACGAGCAACAATTAGGACTTGAAGGACCAATAAAATAATGTTTCAAGAAATGATTGCGGATTTTCAACAGAATTTCTGGTTATATATTTCAATCCCCTTTATCAGTGGCTTTATTGGTTATGTAACCAAGGTCATTGCCATTCAAATGATGTTCTCACCACTTGAATTTAAAGGATTGCGATTATTTGGTCTTCCACTCGGATGGCAAGGGATTGTTCCCCGTAAAGCAGAGAAGATGGCCACCACAGCAGTGGAGTTGATGACCTCCAAGCTGATTAAACCCGAAGAAATTTTTGCCCGACTCGACCCGAAGCGTATTGCCCAAGAAATTGAAAAACCGTTGATGGCAGCAGCTGAGGACATTACCCGAGAAGTGGCACAACAATACCAACCCGGCCTATGGGAAGGCATGCCTGAGTTTGCACGACAAAAACTGATTAAGCGTGTCCAAGCCAAAGCGCCAGAGATTGTTGAACATATTATGAGTGAAGTACAAAAGGATGTTGCCAAGTACTTCGACATCAAACATATGGTGGTCAACAACCTACTCAAAGACAAACGCCTGCTCAATGAAATCTTTAAGAAAGTCGGCAAACAGGAATTCAAATTCTTTAGTAATGTCGGTTTCGTCTTTGGTTTTGCGATTGGTGTGGTACAAATGCTGTGCTGGATCGTGACCCAAGGTAAATATCCATGGATGCTGCCGATGTTTGGTGGCTTTGTCGGCTTCTTTAGCGACTGGATGGCCTTGCAAATGATGTTCCGACCGTTATATCCGAAAAAGATTATGGGTTACACATGGCAAGGTTTATTCATTAAACGCCAAAATGAAGTTGCCGCTGATTATGCTGCGTTGATTTCCAAGCAACTACTGACATCACGTAATATGATGGAAGAGCTTTTTTCAGGCACGCATTCGGATAAAGTCATTGAGCTGGTCAGCCGTCAAGTCAAACAAGAAATTGATTTACAAGCTGGTATTGTCCGTCCATTAGTGGTCTATGCGATTGGCGGTGAGAAATATCAAAACCTGAAAGCCGAAGTCGCAGAACGTATTTTAAAACAACTTCCAGACACCATGCGCTATGTGGAGTCATATGCTGAAGATGCGATGAATGTGCGGAATACCTTGGTTGAGCGTATGCAGAAACTGAGTCCAGAAGAGTTCGAAGGCATGCTACGTCCTGCCTTCAAAGAAGATGAATGGTCATTGATTATTGTCGGTGCTGTGCTGGGTTTCCTCGTCGGGGAAATGCAAATTCATTTTATGCTCTAACACTTTCATCTAAAAAGAAAAAAGGAAGCTTATGCTTCCTTTTTTATGCGCCTATCGATGCGTGTATTTTTCAACTTTAATCACTTCAATATCGGTTGGTTTATAGCGATGGGTATCCACTTCACCCACTAAACGTACATGATCACCCACTTTTAGCCCTGCCTGACGCCAAATATCATCATCAATTTCGACGCTGATCGTACCACTCGAATCTTTAAACTCATAATGGTCGCTTTTCAAGTGTTTGCTAATCTGGCCCGTCAGAGTGACACCGGTTTCATCGGCCAATTTCGCGACTTGGCTTACCGTCACCACATTCTTTGTTGCTTCCTGTACCAATACATGATCATCCTTACCTGCCCATGCTAGGCTCGATAAACCTGTAACGACCACCAACCCACAACCGATCAACATTTTTTTCATTTTCATGTCCTATTTGTTTTAACCATTTATGATCTAAACAGAAATAAGCACGGCTGTCGGCTTCAGTTTGTAAGTAAGCGAGTGAGACATACGAATTCCCCGCGACTGGGCACGGGGCAATCTCTCATGAGCTTATTATTTTTCAATCAGATGATCGAGGCTGATACGACCTGCACCATAGAGCATCAGCATAAAGAAGCCACCCGCCATCGCGAAGTTCTTCATAAAGTTAATGGCATCTTCTGCACCGCCATGGAAAATAAAAGCCGTAATAATACTAAAAAGACCTAAACCTAAAGATGCGAATCGTGTTTGGAAACCAAACAATAGAGCCAAGCCACCACCAAACTCAACCAAGATCACCAAAGGTAATAAAGCACCCGGAACACCCATGGATTCCATATAACCCACTGTACCCGCATAGCCTACAATCTTGCCCCAACCTGCAACAAGAAAAATATAAGCCAATAACAAACGAGCAATCAAAGTGACAACATTGGCCACGCCAGACTGTGTTACGATATT
Source organism: Acinetobacter sp. UBA991 (assembly GCF_002292065.1). NCBI lineage: Bacteria > Pseudomonadati > Pseudomonadota > Gammaproteobacteria > Moraxellales > Moraxellaceae > Acinetobacter > Acinetobacter sp. UBA991. The sequence goes on from NZ_DBBF01000014.1 coordinate 33,421, forward strand.
TTTTACAACAACATTCGGATTAAACATAATCAATTCCACACTGTTTGTTTTTTAACATGCTAGCAGTTTATGTGTCTTTAATTTTGCAATAAACACTAATTTAGTTAACATATCGTTCCTTATTTGCAACAATAAAAATATTTTTCGGGTCTCCTACCTCTCCTCATCTATGCTGAAAAGTTACCAATTAATTTGCTTTTTATACTGACTTTCTACAGAGGCACTGCTAGGATTTAGTCCACATTCATAGTGTTAACACCTTCATGGAACTCATTGATTTTATTCTGCACGTTGACGAACACCTTTTAGAATTTATTACCAATTATGGCGTTTGGATTTATGCCATTTTATTCTTAATTATTTTTGTTGAAACTGGTTTGGTGGTGATGCCATTTTTACCAGGAGATAGCTTGTTATTTGCTGCTGGTGCATTAGCAGCATCTACAGGCGCAATGGATCCATGGGTGCTTGGCATTCTATTATTTATCGCTGCCGTTTTAGGTGATACATTAAACTATCATATTGGTCGCTATATTGGTCCACGTGTTTTTGAGACCAATTCACGTTTTATCAATAAACAACATTTGATTAAAACCCAAGAGTTCTTTCAGCGTCATGGTGGTAAAACCATTATTTTCGCTCGATTCATTCCTTTTGCACGGACCTTCGCTCCCTTTGTGGCGGGTGCGGGTAGCATGAACTATAAGTACTTCCTGACTTATAACGTAGTAGGTGCATTCTGCTGGATCGCATCTTTCATTACCCTTGGCTATTTATTCGGGAATATGCCAATCGTAAAAGATAATTTTACCCATTTAATTTTCGGTATCATTATTATCAGTGTATTACCGGGTGTGATTGGATTTATTCGCCAGAAAATGAAGGGCGCCAAAGCGGAATAAATTGAAGCTTGGTTTAAAACAAACGAAAGATCATGGGCAGCATACAAATCAGTAATAACATGGCCGATCCTTTATATAAATGATCGGCTTTGATTCCAACCAAACTTCCCGCCAGTAAAGCACGTCCAAACAACATCCAGAAAATACTGACTGGAATCAGAATAAGACTAAAAATCGCAAAAACCAGCGCGGCTTGCTCAATCGAGTTCCAGGTTTCAGCTGGAAAGATTCCGGAAGCCAACAACACCGTTTTCGGATTTTTGAGTGTAGAGAGAAATAACTGTCTTTTACGGATATGTTGGTGATGTTGATCTAGCTTTTGTAGATGTGAGCCTTTCCACAGATGGAATGCCATCCACAGCACATACAGCAAACTGAGCGTATGTAGAATTGCGCCAATTGCGGGCCAAATCGGATCAAATAAATGAATGAAAAGCGCCCATAAACTAATGCCATACAGATAACCCAACCATTCAATTGGGATAAAAGTCATCGTTTTAGGTACACCGTGTTGATGTGTTGCACTGGCAAGCAAAGCATTGGTCGGACCAGGTATTAACAATACCGCCAACATCGCCAAAACAAAAAACCAACTCTCAATCATATACATACCGAACGACTATACATGGGCGCCACCTTAAACGAATTTAGGGCAAAAACACAAATTTTAGCAGTATGACTGGACGAGACAAATCAGTAGGTTACGAGGCACTACCAATTCAATTATTTGATTTTTATCATTTTGTTTTGAAACATTTTGCTATAATTTAGTTACTAACCGCCATCTTGTGCGATGACGATCAGTTCTCAAAATTTACGATTTTGGGCGTTGTTTTACAATGATTGGGCAACCTTTGAATTTTGCTGCCTGTACAATCGCATCTTGTTGACCTAATACATTAGCAAGTTCAGTATTTTTGGTATTCATCGACTGTCCCATATTGACCGAGATCGATGGACCAAAGCCCCAACCGCCTCTGCCCCAGCCACCACCAAGGCCAAGACCGACACCCACACCTGTACGTTTTGGCGTTTGCACACCATTTTCGATATAGAGCTCAATACGGTTGTACTCGGCTTGCAACTGCTGGCAATTCAGTGCTTGATATTGTGTCGGCGATACATAAGCTGGCTTAACCGTTGATGCACATGCACCCAATAACATGCTCGCAGCCAAAACAGGCATCCAATATAAGCGTTTCATAAGATTCTCTTATTTCTTTGATTCAATCTCATTGAACAGGGTCACATAAGCGACGGTCAATTTGTGGTCAGATGCCAAATGAATCAAGGGTAAATTCTTTTGATGTGATTCTTTCATCAAGATCGATGGCGGCAACATGCTATCCAGCACAGGCAAACCTTCATCTTTTAACTGTTGAACCACTTCACGAGGTAATTTTGCCTGAGATTGGAACTGATTGACCACAATTCCCTCAATCTCCAAGCGATCATTATGATCATCTTGGGTTTCGAGCACATTTTCAATCAAAGTTTGTAACGCACGTTTTGAAAACACGTCACAATCAAATGGAATCAGCACGCGATCTGCTGAAATTAATGCAGATAAAGTAAAGAAGTTAAACGCGGGCGGCGTATCAATAAAGATGCGGTCATAGCGCGCACTCAGAGACTGGATCGAATCACGTAATTTATAAATTTTGTGCTTACTTTCCAGTGCATGCTCCAATGCACCTAGGCTTGGGCTTGCTGGAATCACATCCAGATTGTCAAAAGAAGAACGGTGGACATAGCTGTCCAAGCCTTTGCCACGTGGTGCTTTCAGGATTGAACCAATCGCATTGCCGATCAAGCCCTTTTGCTGCGTACTACCTAAAATATCATCAAAGAAGTTTTCAATGTTTGGCTCTAAAGCTGCTTTATCAGCAGAATAGGTTGCATCTTCACCTAAAAGGTATTGGCTTGAATTCGCTTGTGGATCAAGGTCAATCACCAAGGTTCTGAATCCCTGTTTCGCACTAATCGCAGCAAGATTGACTGTAATACTTGATTTCCCCACACCACCTTTTTGGTTAAACACCACACGCGTTAACATGATTTCCCTCTATAATATTTTTGTAAACTGCACGCAGTTTAACCTAGTGACAAAACAATTACTCAAACAATGTGTCGAACAATCAGGCAAAAACAGGCTTAATCATCACCAAACCAAGAATCCCCACCATCGCCACTGTCCCGATGATTAATCCTGCACGGCGTTGTTCCAATAAAATGCTGCTGTCCTTTTTATAGGTTTTGATCAAAGACGACCACAACACAAAAAATAAAATCAGTTTGGCATAGAACCAAGGCTGCACCTCAAAATTATTCATGAACAGTAAAACCGCACCCGTCACAATAATTAAGGTCAAAGATAGATGTTGTAATCCCACCAAGCCTTTACGTGCTTTTGGATTGGGTTGTTGATCTTGTACACCAACAAAGAGTGTTGAACCACGTAATATAAAAGCAATGATCAATAAGCTCACTGCGGACATATGCACAATTTTAGTGAGTAAATGAATATCCATCATTGATCCTTAGCTTTTTGGTGCATGTGCACATTCAGGGCTGGCAGGTGCTTGGCCTTGCCATTCACTCGGTACATAAGCATGAATCGCAAGTGCATGGATTCGACCGGGACTCATCAACTCTGCTGCAACAGCATAAATTTTTTGATGACGTTGTACTAAACGTAGTCCTTGAAATTCATCACTTACCACGATGACTTTAAAGTGTGATTCTTTACCCGGGAAATATCCGCCATGCCCTGCCGACTCATTAATCACTTCAAGATGGGTCGGTGCGAGGGTGTTTAAATGTTCAATCAACTGTTGTTCTAAGTTCATCAGTCACTCTGTAAGGTCAGATTGAGATAGCTTATTAGTATACATGAGCGCAATCTGAGGGAAACTTTTGTACAAAAATTTGCTTCACCATGCTTTTTTTGCATGAAAATGCTTTAATTTTATGCAAATAATCAATTTCTTTGCATAAAATTATTGACCCTATTTTTGCATAATGTATTATACACGGCATGCGGGAATAGCTCAGTTGGTAGAGCATAACCTTGCCAAGGTTGGGGTCGGGAGTTCGAGTCTCCTTTCCCGCTCAAATTTTTTAGTGTAAGTTTTCGTAAAAACTGCTCAATTAGCGGGAATAGCTCAGTTGGTAGAGCATAACCTTGCCAAGGTTGGGGTCGGGAGTTCGAGTCTCCTTTCCCGCTCCAGATTCAAAAAAGCCCTAGTCGAAAGATTAGGGCTTTTTTCTTGTGCTTGTCCCATCCTGAATAAAGTTGACACTTTCCCAATTTAACTTTGGAGAGTGTAATGAACACAATAGTTAAAAGAACACAACGAGATTACAGTCTCGCTTTTAAATTATCAGTTGTTGATCAAATTGAAAAAGGCGAAATGACTTATAAACAGGCTCAGAGCAGATATGGTATTCAAGGGCGTTCAACAGTTTTAGTCTGGCTAAGAAAGCATTGTAAATTGGATTGGAGTAAGGGCATGCCTTTGCCATTAGGAGTACAGCCTATGTCGAATCCTCTACCTCTCACACCAGAACAAAGAATTAAAGAGTTAGAACGACAGCTTGTTGAAACACAACGTAAAGCTGAATTCTTTGAAGCTGTAATTGATGTACTAAAACAAGATTACGGAGTCAGCCTGGTAAAAAAGCCATCAGGCAAACGATTAGCCAAAAGAAACAAGAACTAGGATTCCCGATTTCAAAATGTTGTTCGTATCTAGGGATAAGTCGTCAAGCCTATTACAAGCAGTGTAACCGTTTGCGTGATCAAGAACAGCAAGATCAATTGATCTTAAGACATATTCGATTATTCCGTGCCTTGCACCCACGGATAGGTACAAGGAAGTTACATTATTTATTAAATTATCAGGCCAATATTCAAGTTGGACGAGATCACTTATTTGACATACTTCGGGAAGCACGCTTATTAATACAGCCTAAACGTACTTATCATAAGACCACACAGAGCCATCATCGCTTTTATTGTCACCCGAATCTAATCAATCAAATCAAGGTGATTCGAGCAGAACAATTGTGGGTAGCAGATATCACCTATTTACCCTTGCACAATGGAGAGGCTTATCTCAGTTTAGTTACAGATGTGTGGTCAAGAAAGATCGTAGGTTATCATGTCGATGATAATTTAACGTCCTCCTCAGTCGTACAAGCTTATCAGAATGCTCTAAAGGACAGGCGATCTCAGGGGAATCTCATCCATCATTCGGACAGAGGCGTACAGTATTGTTCTCAGCTTTATCAGGCTGTTCACAGCAAACATGGTGTCAATTGTTCCATGACAGATGGTTATGATTGTTATCAAAATGCATTGGCGGAACGGGTAAATGGTATTCTTAAGAATGAATATTTACTACATAAACCAAAGGACTTACAACAGGCAAAGAAGCTGGTTGCAAACTCAGTAAAAATGTATAACCAGTATCGTCCGCATCAGTCTTTAAAATATAAAACGCCCGATGAGGTTCATCGAGCGTTAAGTTAAAAGTGTCAACCCATTTTAGGACTAGACAGCTTTTAGTTTAATCTTTTTTTAAATCACCGGTTTATTCGCCTCTACCCATGCTTTAAAGCCACCCTCTAAATGCGCCACATTACGATAGCCCAATGCCTGCAAGGTCTTTACTGCCAGTGCCGAACGTCCACCACCCGCACAATGTAGAATGGTTCTGCTATTCGGTTGTAATTCAGATTTATACAGTGGGCTACTCGGATCAGCAGCGAATTCTAAAGTGCCACGAGAGATATGCAATGCGCTTGGTATTGTTCCAGCAACACGCTCTTCTGCATCTCGCACATCAATCAGTATGGCCTGTCCTGAAGCTAATTCTTGTTCAACTTGATCTGGGGTCAAATTTTCAATCTCGGATTTTGCCTGTTTAACCCATTCAGCAACTGTGTTCATTCTAATCATCCTTCCTTGATTATGGACTCACTCAAAATACTAGCGCATTTCAATTTAAATAAGCCTGAATAAATACACTTTGCAACAAAGCTTAAAAATCAACCAACCCCTTATATCTAAAAATTTGATGCTCCACGTGGAACCTTTTAAATTCCTCAAAGAAAAAGGTGCTTCCAACTACTTGGAAACACCTTTTCAGATTCTTTTCTTATCCTTAAGACGGTTCTGTGACTTTGGCTTGCACATTGACTGCTTTTTTGCGCTCAGTTTGCATCCCAGCCAGCAGTCCATCCCGTGGCATAAAGGTGGTCGAGATAATCGCAATCACCGCCATACTACCAATATACATCATAATCAGATGAGGACTGCCGCCCCCAACACTGAGTAGCTTCGTCGCGATCAACGGCGCTAGTCCACCACCCAATACCCCCGCCAACTGTACTGAAATCGAGATCCCGCTATAACGGATTTCTGCCGGAAACTGCCGCGCAAACAGCTGCGCTTGCGGTGCATACATAATTGGGAACACTACGCCAATCGCCAACACGATTGCAGTCCAGACCAACACGGGGTCTTTGGTATTGAGCATGCTAAAGAATGGATAGCTATACAGTGCCAGTACACATAGGCCAAACATAAACATATTGCGCTGACCGACTCTATCGGACAAATGCCCACATAATGGGGTCATAAACATAATCACAATGGCGCCACAAATGGTGGCAAATAGGATCTCTTGTCTGGCAATCCCCAACTGTGTGGTGGTGTAGGCCAAAGTAAAGGTCGAGGCAATATAAAACCATGCATTCTCTGCCGCACGTGCCACAATAATAGTGATCAGTTGCTTCGGATGATTTTTAAAGACCTGTAAAGCAGGGACTTTAACTTCTTCCGCCTGCTGCTTTACTTTTTCAAAATCGGGGGACTCTGGCACTTTGACTCGAATGTACCAACCGACTGCCAGTAACACGATGCTAGCAAGAAACGGAATCCGCCAGCCCCAACTAAACAGGGCCTGTTCGGGCAATAAAGACACCAATCCCAATGCAATCGAGGCCAGCATCAAACCACCGCCAGTGCTGGCTTGAGGTAGACTGCCCCAAAAGCCTTTTTTGCCTTCTGGCGCATGTTCCACCGCCATCAGTACGGCACCGCCCCACTCGCCCCCCATCGCCATACCTTGCACAAAACGCAAGATCACCAAACAGATGGCGGCCCAATAGCCAATTGATTCATACGTCGGTAACAGACCAATCAGGACGGTTGGAATTCCCATTAGCATCAGGGTGAGCAATAACATCGATTTACGCCCGATCTTGTCACCAAAATGCCCAAACACCAAGCCACCTAAGGGTCGCCCAATGAAGCCCACCGCATAAGTGGCAAATGCCGCAAGTACACCGGTCAATGGGTCAAGGTTGGGGAAAAACAATTTATTAAAAATTAAAGCTGCTGCAGCACCGTAGATAAAAAAGTCATACCACTCAATCGTAGTGCCCACCATACTTGAGACACCCGCCAAGCGATGAGATGACTTTTTAGGAGATGAACCGTTTCCATGTATTGTTTGCATCATCATGTTCCTTTCTTGGATTTTCTTGTTTTATATTTTTTGCGGACCATCAGTCCTGATCATCCGCATTTCAGACTGCTTAATACTCCTTAGATGAGTCAATATGCATGATTGGATTTAGCTGAGTTTTTCCAGAATCTGTTCCAGTTCTGGATTCCGTTGTTGCCACTGTGGTTGTTTATCTTTATCAACGATCAAGGCACGTACACCTTCAATGAAATCGCCATGATCAAACCAGATATCTTGCAGATCCCGTTCCAGTTGCATGCACTGTGCTAAAGATAGACCTCGACCTAAATGTTGCAGCTTCAAACTGGTTTGTTTGGCGATAGATGAACGCTGTTGCAAAATGCTCAGCATTTTTTCTGCCCAAGGTCGCAACTGTTCATCCTGTTCTTGTACCAGACTATGTTCAATTTCATCCACATGCTGAAAACCGAAATGCTTGCGTATGCCATCTGCCAACGGTTTCAGTTCACTTTCAGCCGGTCGGGTAATAAAGCAAGCGACAATATGCTCAATATTCTGTTTGCTTAAATTCGGCTCATTGATCAGTGCCTGTTGCAAAGCCTCTAATTTGTCACTCGGCACATGGTAGTCAATCAAGTCCAAATAAAGCGCATCACTGCTGCTGATCTGCTCCCCTGTAAGCGCCAGATACACGCCAATGTCATCCAGTCGAGATAGGAAATGGGTAGCGCCAACATCTGGGAAAAAACCAATCGCTGTTTCAGGCATGGCAAATCGAGATTTTTCACTGCTCACCACAATATGACAGGCTTGTGCCAAACCAAAACCACCACCCAGTACATAACCATCCAGCACCACAACAATAGATTTTTCATATTCACGCAGCAGGTTCAGCATTTTATATTCGGCGCTAAAATAGCCCGTATAATCAGCCGTATCATTTTTATAACTGTCATACAGATAGCGAATATCACCACCTGCACAGAAGGCTTTCGGGCTATTCGATTTAATCAAAACCGCTTGAATCGACGCATCATCGCGCCACAGTTCCAGTTGATTACAAATACCCTCAATCATCTCCAGTGACAGTGCATTTAAATGTTTGACCCGATCTAAGCTAATCAGGCCAAGACCACCTTTTTGCTCAATCATTAACTGCTGTTCGATATTCATTTTATTGATCTCTTATCGATGATTAAATTTCGCTGGTCGTTTTTCCACAAAAGCCTGCATGCCTTCTTTCTGATCGGATGTGGCAAAAATAGAGTGAAACATGCGTCGTTCAAAACGCAAGCCTTCGGTCAAATTGACCTCAAAGGCACGATTAATACTTTCTTTCAGCATCATATTGGCAGTTAAAGAGCGCGCAGCAATGTTTTCTGCCGTTTGCAAGGTCTGTTGCAATAATTCGTGTTTATCAAACACACGTGCGACCAAACCACTTTGCTCGGCTTCAACCGCACCCATTTGCCGTGCAGTGAGACACATTTCCATGGCTTTGGCTTTGCCAATCGCATGGGTTAAACGCTGTGTTCCACCTATTCCGGGAAGCACCCCCAAGGTAATTTCAGGCAAACCGAACTTGGCATTGTCCGCACAATAGATAAAGTCGCACATCAATGCCAGCTCACAACCTCCGCCAAGCGCATAGCCACTGACCGCAGCAATTAAGGGTTTACGGCGTTGCGCGATACGATCGGCCAAATGGAAAAAGTCATCAAAATAAATATCGGGAAAGTTCAGTTCGGCCATTTCCTTAATGTCAGCCCCTGCGGCAAAGGCTTTTTCTGAACCTGCCAACACCATACAGCCAATCTCACGATCTTTTTCTAATTCATCTAAAGCCTGATTAACTTCGCTAATTAATTCACTATTCAGCGCATTCAAGGCGTGCGGACGATTCAGGCTAATCAATCCCACGCCATTGCGTTTTTCGAATAAGATGGTTTGCCACTGCATCATAAATTCCTTGTTATATTGTTATAAGCTACGGGCGATCACTAAGCGTTGAATATCGCTAGTGCCTTCATAAATCTGGCAAATTCGGGCATCTCGGTAGATCCGTTCAATCGGAAAATCTTTCAGATAACCATAGCCACCAAATACCTGTAATGCAGCCGAACAGACGCGTTCTGTCATTTCCGAAGCAAATAGTTTGGCCATGGAAGCCTCATTCAAACAAGGTTGCCCTGCTTCTTTAAGACGTGCAGCGTAGTGCACCAATTGTCGTGCTGCTTCAATTTCTGTGGCCATACTGGCAAGCCGGAAAGCCAGTGCCTGATGCTCAAAAATCGGTTTACCAAAGGTCAGACGCTCTTTGGCGTAGCGCGTGGCTTCTTCCAGTGCTGCACGTGCCAAACCCACCGCCTGCGCCGCAATGCCGATACGTCCACCTTCCAGATTGGCAAGTGCAATTTTCAGCCCCTCACCTTCCGCACCCAACATCAGGCTTTTATGCAGGCGCACATCAGTCAGCGCAATCTGACAGGTATCTGAGGCATGTAAACCCAGTTTTTCTTCGACCCGAATCACCTCATAACCCGCTGTATCACGTGGCACGAGAAAAGCACTAATACCCTTCTTGCCTGCACTTGGATCAGTCACGGCAAATACGATAATCACCCCTGCGTTATCACCCGAGGTAATAAACTGCTTGGCGCCATTGAGAATATAGTCATCGCCATCTTTGACCGCACGGGTTTTAATCGCCGCGGCATCTGAACCGGTATGCGGCTCAGTCAGGGCAAAAGCACCGATCATTTCACCTTGTGCCAAGGGTTTTAAAAAGCGTTCTTTCTGTTCATCGGTACCAAATTTTAAAATCGGCACACAGCCCACCGAGTTATGCACGCTCATGATGGTTGAGGTCGCACCATCCGCTGCAGCAACTTCTTCAAGTGCCAAGACATAAGCGAGATTGCCCGTATCGGAACCACCCCATTGCTCGGGAATCAGCATGCCCATAAAACCAAGCTGTCCCATCTGTGCCAGTGCTGCTTTTGGGAAAGTACCATGCCGATCCCAATCACTGGCATTCGGTTTAATCTGTTCTTGAGCGAAGCTTTTCGCCATATCTCGAATGAGACCTTGTTCTTCAGTCAATTGCATCTTGTCTTCCCTATCCTACTTTGGCTTGCTGTTTCGCAATTTCCTGATTGCGCAATAAAAAGCGCTGAATTTTGCCGCTTGGGGTTTTTGGCAGTTCAGTGACGAATTCGACCAGTCGCGGATAGGCATGCGCAGACAGGCGTTTTTTCACAAACTGACTCAGTTCTTCCGCCAGTTGTTCCAAGGGCTCAATTCCTGCCGATAAAATCACAAAGGCTTTCACCACCTCTGTCCGCTCTGGATCAGGCACTCCAATCACCGCTGCTTCAACCACCGCATCGTGTTCCAGCAAGGCACTTTCCACATCAAAGGGACCAATCCGATAGCCCGACGTGGTGATCACATCATCACTGCGTCCAACAAAACTCATGCTGCCATCGGCATGCAACTCGGCAGTATCACCCGTCAAATAGTACTGACCAATAAAAGGCGATTTACGGGTTTCATGATAGCCACCAAACCACATCATCGGGGATTGGCTGATATCCACGGCTAAAATTCCCGGCGTATCTGCGGGCAATTCTTCGCCCTGTTCATTTACCACGGCAACACGATAACCTGCGCTGGCAAAACCTGCTGAACCCGCACGAACCTCATGGCTTAGGCCATGGTGATTGCACACCACCATGCCGACTTCAGTTTGCCCATAATGATCATAGATCGGCGCATCTAGCTCCTGTTTAAACCAGCGGATCACTTCTGGATTCAACGGCTCTCCTGCACTGCTGACCACGCGGAACTGGCCTTTCAGTGCTGCCATCTGAGCAGGATCCGCCGCCATCATCATGCGGTAAGCGGTGGGTGCACCCGCCAGATTGGTAATCTGATAATCCTTGACAATCTGACACAGACTGTCGGTACTAAAACCACCGTCATAGAACAAGATGGCATGACCCAAAAATAACGGCCCAGTAATACCGAAGTACAAGCCATATGCCCAACCCGGATCGGCAATATTCCAGAATGAATCCTCGTCCCTTAGACCAACCGCATCTTGCATATAGCGAGCAAAGGCCAGTAAGGCTTTTAACGGAACTTCTAATGGTTTGGCGGGGCCTGTGGTTCCCGAGGTAAACATCAATAAAAATGGATCTTGCAGGGTTCGCATCACCAAATCACAGTGCTCAGGTTGCTGCTGTACTTCATCCCAGAAATTAAAGTCTTCTGGATGTAACGGTGTGGCGTGCTGATTGGCAACCGTGACAATTGCTGGACAACGATCAACTTCATCCAATTTGCTGCGGTTACCCGTATCTGTCACCACCAACTTACTTTGTGCCAGTTGCAGACGATGCTCGATTGCCTTGGGGCCAAATGCAGTAAACAAAGGTTGATATACCGCACCAATCCGCCATGCCGCGAAAATCGTCACCAACAGCTCGGGCGTTCTCGGCAATAATCCTGAAATACGATCACCTGCTTTTACACCCTGAGATTTTAAGAAATTGGCAAATTGACTCGACCATTGTTGTAACTGACGAAAAGTGTATTGTTCTTTACGACCATCTTTGCCTTGCCAATACAAGGCGTATCTTGTCGTCATGCGCATGGCGATCACAACATTCATAACAGGCATTCAATGCATTGACTGAACCTGACAACATCTGTGTTGCTGTGCTTTGCAGATCAAAAGCCTGAACCGTCTCTTTATAATTCAACATCTATGTTCCCTCAGTCTGGTTTGATTGTTATTCATGACAGGGTTTAATTTTTTGATAAAAGCCATCCTTTGGCTTGAACTGTTATGCTTCTGGCGGCAGGTATTGCTGAATAATGCTGGAAAAATCGAGATGCGCATTGCCACGCATACACATTTGCTGATACAGCTGCTGCACCATCCCACCCAGCACAATCGGTTGTTTGACCTGTCCTGCCGCTTCTACTGCAAGACCCAAGTCTTTCAACATCAACTGTGTGGCAAAACCATCTTGATAGCCACGCGAAGCAGGTGCATTTTCATTAATCTGTGGCCATGGATTACAGACTTCAGAACTCCAGCAACGACCACTTGAGGTGTTAATCACACCAGCCAAGGCTTTTGGATCAATACCCAGTTTGGCACCGAGTGCCATGCCTTCGGCCACCGCAGCCATAGAAATTCCGAGAATCAAGTTATTGCAGATTTTGGCAATTTGACCTGCACCCACCTCACCACAATGCACCACGTTTTTGCCCATGTGACTGAGTACAGGTTTGACTTCATTAAAAGTCTGATCATTGGCACCGACCATAAAGGTCAAAGTCCCTGCTTGTGCGCCAATGGTGCCGCCTGACACAGGCGCATCGCAAATATGGATATTTTTACTTTGGGCAACCGCTGCAATGTCCTTGATGGTTTGTGGGTCAATGGTACTGCTATCGATGCATAAGCTGCCTGCTTTCAGTACTTCAAGTACGGCATTTTCACCGAGATAGACTTCTTTGACATGTTTGGCCGCAGGTAACATGCTGATCAGCACATCGGCTTGTTTGGCAGCAGCTTGGGGGCTGTCGCAAACCACACCACCTGCCTCGGCAAAGTGTTGAATGGCCACTTCGCTGAGGTCATAACCATAGACTGTAAGTCCAGCTTTGAGTAGGTTTTGGGCCATTCTGCCGCCCATATTGCCTAGACCGATAAAGGCGATATTCATCCATGATCCCCTTAACGTAAATTGATGGTGGTGTTGACACTACCCACTTCGTGACTGTCTTCAAACCAGCGGCTGGTAATGGTTTTAGTTTGAGTATAGAACTGCACCGCCTGTTTACCATAAGGGCCTAAATCACCCAGTTTTGAACCACGTGAACCAGTAAAACTAAAAAACGGTACAGGGACAGGAATTGGAATATTGATGCCGACTTGACCGATATCAATCAGGTTCTGGAAAGTCCGTGCTGTTGCGCCACTTTGCGTGAATAATCCCACACCATTACCAAATGGATTGGCATTGATCAGCGCAATTGCTTCTTCAAGCGTATCGACACAAATAATCGCCAGTACAGGTCCAAAAATTTCTTCTTTATAAATGCACATATCCGTGCTTACACCACTAAAAATGGTTGCACCGACAAAATTACCGTCCTCATAACCCAACACCTGAACATCACGACCATCCAGCAACAGTTTCGCACCTTGCTCGACTCCGCTATTAATCAAATCCAGTACACGGGCTTTGGCACGTTTTGAAATCACAGGACCAATATCAGTATTGGGTTCATGCCCTGCATTCACGGTTAAAGTCTTGGCTTTTTCGACCAACTCGGGAATCCAGTGTTTACTTTCACCAACCATCACCGCAACCGATAACGCCATACAGCGTTGCCCTGCTGCACCAAATGCCGCACCGACTAAAGCATTTAAGGTTTGCTCTTTATTGGCATCGGGCATCACCGCCACATGGTTTTTCGCGCCCATCATCGATTGCACACGTTTGCCATGCTGCCCTGCAAGGTTATACACATGGGTGCCCACTGCGGTCGAACCAACAAAGGAAATGGCTTTAATATCTGGATGGGTACACAGGCGATCAACCACTTCTTTACCGCCATGCACCACATTCAGCACCCCTGCTGGAATACCGGCCTGAATCGCGAGTTCCACCAACATCATGGTCGAAAGCGGATCTTGTTCAGAAGGCTTCAACACAAAGGTATTGCCACAGACGATCGCCATCGGGAACATCCACAAGGGAATCATGGCGGGGAAATTAAATGGGGTAATCCCTGCACACACACCCAAAGGTTGCTGTACGGTATAGGTATCGACGCCACGCGCCACGCCTTCAACGTATTCACCCATCTGCAAAGTGCCAACCGAACAGGCATGCTCAACCACTTCCAGACCGCGTTGAATATCACCTTCCGCGTCCGCCAAAGTCTTGCCTTGTTCCACAGTCAGTACCTGTGCAATCTCCTTCATATTGGCACGAATCAAATCTTGCAGTTTCAGCATGATGCGCATGCGCGCCTGGATCGGGGTTTGACGCCAAGAAGCAAATGCTGCTTGTGCAGACTGAATTGCTGCATCAACTTCTTGCACCGTCGCAAATGGCACACGACCAATCACTTCCTGCGTTGCAGGATTGATAATGTCTTGCCATTGTTGGGTTTCTGATTCGATAAAACTGCCATTAATGAGTAACTTGGCTGTTTCCAATTGAATATTTTGGATTGTGTTCATAACCTCTCCATAGGCTGTATTTTTATTGTGTTCAGTGTTCAGAAAATATCGATCGTCGTATTTTCTTTATTCAGGTTTTATTCGAGACTAACAAAGAAAGCTTTGACCACCAACGCAAATTAATGCACGATCGTTGTGCAAATATGCACATGGACGACAATAACAATGAAAGTGGATTGGGATCATCTACAGTTTTTTTTAGTACTGGCACGTACCAAAACCTTGACCAATGCGGCACGGATCATCGGCGTGGAACACAGTACCGTGGCACGGCGGATTCAGGCCTTAGAGCAAACTTTAGGGGTGACTTTATTTAAGCGTGAAGCCTCGGGTTATGAACTCACGCTGGAAGGCATGGCGTTAGTGCCTCGGGTTGAGCAAATGGAATATGCCTTTCTGCAAATTGAAAAGCCCGACCAACCTTTGCAAGGTCGTGTGCGAATTGGCACACCTGAGGGCTTTGGTACCGCCTTTCTGGCACGCTTACTGGCTGAGTTTTCCATGCAATATCCTTTGCTGACCATCGACCTGATTCCCGTACCGAAAATGATCAAGCTGTCGCATCGCGAGGCGGATATTGTAATTTCAATTGAGCGCCCAACTTCAGGGCCCTATATCATTACGCGACTCTCGGATTATTGTTTAAAAATTTATGGCAGCAAAAGCTATCTGTCTCAGCATCCACCGATTCGGCATTTGCAGGATTTAACTCCACATCGCTTTGTCAATTATATTGATGATTTGGTGTATAGCCCCGAGCTGTACTGTCTGGAACGTTTACCGTTAAAACTGAATGCAAACTTTCGCAGCAGTAGTATTTTAGCGCAGCAAATTGCCGTGAGTGCAGGTGCTGGGCTAGCAATTTTGCCCAAGTTTTTGGCTGATGATAAACCTGAACTGGAGACCGTATTAGAGCAACAGGTACGCTATACCCATACCTTTTGGATGCTGACCTTTGTCGATTTGCAGCATGAACCCCGCATTAAACTGGTCTGGGATTATCTACGTAAACAGGCTGATCAATATCAACAACTTTTGGTGGATTAAACACAATCGCTTGACCATAAAAAACCGATCAAGGGAGATCGGTTTTTTACTCATATCGCCATAGGCTATTGGGTCAATTCACGCCCCAATTTTTTCATGCGGGGTTTATACATCAGCTGGTAGGTCACTGCCAAAATGACCAGCCACAATGGACTGACATACAGTGCCTTCAAAGTATCTGGTTCAAGTGCCAAAATCACCAAAGCAAATAACAGGAAAGCAATCACAATATAAGACATGAATACACCACCCGGCATTTTAAACTTGGATTGGGCATGCAGTTCTGGACGTAATTTACGGTAGCGCAGATAACACACCATGATCAGACTCCAGACACTAATGAATAGAATCACACACAGTGAACTGGCCAAAGTAAAGGCCTCAAGGGTATTCGGCACAAAGTATTGCAACACTGCCCCGCCCATGATGAACACACACGAGAAGATCAGACCATTGGAAGGCACGGCACTTTTGGATAAACGACCAAAGGCATTGGGTGCCTGACCATCTTTAGATAAACCAAACAGCATCCGACTGGTCGAGAACACACCACTGTTCATGGAAGACATCACCGAAGATAGCACCACCAAATTCATGATGATGGCCGATGTCACAATCCCTGCATTCAAGAACAACTCCACAAATGGACTCTTATCGGCACGGATAATGTTCCAAGGTGTCACTGACATCACCACCAACAAGGCCAACACATAGAACAAGATAATCCGAATTGGAATCGCATTAATGGCCTTGGGTAAGTTCTTATGTGGATCTTTGGTTTCAGCAGCAGTAGTTCCAATCAGTTCCACGCCAACAAAGGCAAAGACTGCGATCTGAAAACCAGCCAAGAAGCCATCCAGACCTTTTGGAAACATACCACCATGCGACCAGACATTACTGAGCGAAGCGACAGCACCATGCGGTGCATGGAAATGGCTAAAGATCATATAGCCACCAACACCAATCAAACCGATAATCGCTAAAATCTTGATCAGGGCAAACCAGAATTCAATTTCACCAAATAGGCGCACGGTGAGCAGGTTTAAGAACAGTACAAACAGGACACAGCCTGCGCTAATGGCGGCCTGTCCAATTGGAGTAAACATGGTGCCTTCGGGTAACCAAAAGGTGAGATAATTGATTACGGCGGCCAGATCAGCAATCCCGACCAGCACCCAACCCAACCAATAGGTCCAGCCCATGTAATAACCTGCCCATGGTCCAATCAGGTCATGTGCCATATCGACAAAGGATTTGTAATGCAAGTTGGCAAGTAATAACTCACCCAGTGCACGCATCAAAAAGAAGAACATGCCACCAATGATCATGTAAATAAACAGAATTGATGGGCCTGCCAAAGAGATGGTTTTGCCTGAGCCCATAAAGAGCCCTGTACCAATGGCACCGCCGATGGCGATCAACTGCAAATGGCGATTGGAGAGTTTACGTTGTAAGTCTTGGGGCGACTGTTCGCCTTCTGACTGATGAGATGTAACCGTCATATAAAGTTCCTTTTACTTTTTTCCTAAATGAGTCAGCCTTGATTTATACGCCATACCCTAGCTGTCTTTTAAAGACGACTGACTCATTTCGATTGCAAGAAAATACGTATCTGACTACGTTTTATCTACTGCAAATACGTTACTTTTCTTCTTTTTTTATATTTTTTAAACAAAAATAAAGCGGATCGCTTTATTTTTGTGCTGCAACAACTGCAATTTCGATCAACCACTTCGGATTGACCAAGTCTGCCTGAATGGTGGCACGTGAAGGCGCAACATGACCTTTTAACCAGTCAATCCAAATGGTATTCACCACGGGGAAATCAGATAGGTCCTTAAGAAATAATTGTGCAGACAATAAACGAGATTTATCCGTCCCTGCTGAAGCGAGCAGTTGTTCAATGGTTGCCAACACTTCACGGGTTTGACCTTCAATATCTAGTTCGGCATTTTTAGGTACTTGTCCTGATAAATACACCACTTGATTGAATACCGTTACAGCACTCATCACTTCATTGGTATTGAGCTTTTGAATATCTGAATGAGACATAAGAAATCCTTATTCCTGAGTAATAAATGAAACACGTGCAGTCACGCCACACATCAGTTCATAACCGATGGTGCCTGAACCTGCTGCCACTTCATCAATGGCTAAAACGGTGCCTGAACTGGACTGCCCCCAAAGCACCACTTCACTGCCAACATCGGCATCGCTGATCGGGCTGAGGTCTACGGCCAACATATCCATGCTGACCCGTCCAATGATTTGGGTACGAATCCCATTGACCAAAACTGGGGTTCCTGTTGCTGAAATGCGTTGATAGCCATCGGCATAGCCACAGGCAACAATCCCGATTCGGATCGGCTGCTCGGCCAAATAGCTGGAACCATAACCGACACTTTCATTGGCATTGAGCTGTTGCACAGCAATAATCTCACTGCGCAAGCTCATGCTCGGCGCAAGGCCCCAGTCCTGAATGGTATGCTTGGGATAATCGGGAGAACTGCCGTACAGCATAATGCCGCCACGCACATAGTCCGACTGTAATTGAGTTTGATATCTTAAGATTGCAGCACTGTTACTGACCGATCGTTCTCCAGGCAAGCCTGCAATCGCGGCGTCAAACTGCTGCAATTGATAGTCAATGCCCGTTTCACCAAAACGGTCACCATCAGCATCGGAGAAATGCATCATATGGGTGATGCTGGCAATGTTGTCCGACTGGCTCAGCTGCTGCCAAATGTCACGATATTGTTGTGGTTTAAACCCTAAACGGTTCATGCCACTGTTCATCTTGAGGAAAATATCGAACTGGGCTGGATAAGCATGCTGCTGTATCCACGCCACCTGTTGCGTATTATGTACGGTAAAACTGAGTTGGTATTGGGCACAATCAAACAGGTCTTGGGCAGAGAAAATCCCTTCCAGCAATAAAATCGGACCAGTCCAGCCCAATGCCCGCAGACGTTTTGCTTCGTCAAAATCGAGCAAGGCAAAACCATCGGCGCTTTTAAAAGATGCATAAACACGTTCAATGCCATGCCCATAAGCATTGGCTTTAACCACCGCAAACACTTTGCTTTTTGGCATTGCTTGCCTCACCACCGCAAGATTTTGGCGTAAGGCTTGGGCATGGATCACCGCAGTAATTGGACGAGGCATATTCTAACTTCCCGGTCTGTGCAATTAAGCGGCGTGTGAATAACGTTGAATCGACAAACCATCGGTACTGATGTCAGGGCGATGGTTCATAACCAGATCACTGATCAGTTTGCCTGAACCACAGGCCATGGTCCAACCTAAAGTGCCGTGCCCTGTATTCAGGAACAGGTTCTTGTACTGGGTTGCACCAATAATCGGCGTGCTGTCTGGGGTCATTGGACGTAGGCCGGTCCAGAATGAAGCTTGAGCGAGATCCCCACCCGGGAACAAGTCCTGCGTCACCATTTCCAAGGTGGCACGGCGATCTTGATTCAATCCAAGATTGAAACCACTCAATTCAGCCATACCCCCAACGCGAATTCGTTGATCAAAACGGGTAATCGCAACTTTGTAGGTTTCATCCAAGACCGTAGATTGTGGTGCAAATTTTGGCTCTACAATCGGAATGGTCAGTGAATAACCTTTGACTGGGTAAACAGGTAAATTCAGTTCCAATGGCTTTAAGAAATCACGAGAGTAACTACCAAAGGCCAAGACATAACGATCCGCAGTGAGAACCTCACCATTGACCTTGACGCCTTTGATTTCATCACCTTCAACAATCAGGTTTTCAACATTTTGATCGAATTTGAATTCCACACCCAAATCTTGCGCCAGTTTTGCCAAGGCATTGGTAAATAAATAGCAATCACCCGTTTCATCATTCGGTAAATGTAAGCCACCGACCAGCTTATCGGTATGAGCTAAAGCAGGCTCTACATTCGCCAGCTCTTGGGCATTGAGTAAAGCGAAGTCGACACCACATTCTTGCAATACTTGAATATCACGTTGTACCGCTTCAAGTTGTGCGTCGCTACGGAACACTTGTAAGGTACCTTTCGAGCGGTTTTCGTAGTTGATGCCAGTTTCTGCTCTTAAATCACGTAAGCAGTCACGGCTGTATTCTGCCACACGCATCATGCGTTCTTTGTTCACGGCATAACTTTGTGGATTACAGTTTTTTAGCATCTGTGCCATCCACTGCAACTGCCACATACTACCATCAATATTGATGGCTAATGGCGCGTGATGCTGGAACATCCACTTGACGGCTTTAAAAGGAATACCCGGTGCTGCCCATGGCGTTGAGTATCCTGGGGAGATTTGACCTGCATTACCAAAACTGGTTTCTTTGGCAGGTCCTGATTGACGGTCAAGTACCGTCACTTGCGCACCTTGTTGTGCAAGATAATAAGCACTTGCCACACCAATGACGCCACTTCCTAAAACGATTACGCGCATAATAGATCCCTCAAGCACACACTAGGTTATTTAACTAGTATATTTTTGGATCAATAGTTTTTTTCACTGATTTTATGACTATAATCTAGGTAATTTCATATTTTTGTCACGAAAAAATGAAAATAAAAGGGAATAAATGATGCGTAAATTAGACCGGATTGATCGCCAGATTTTAGATATTTTGCAACGTGAAGGCCGAATTGCCATCAGTGAGTTGGCCTCACGGGTCAACCTGTCCACCACGCCCTGCTCAGAACGAGTGAAGCGTTTAGAACGCGAAGGGATTATTGTGGGCTACTATGCTCGACTCAACCCAGCGTATGTCGATCGTAGCCTGCTGGTGTTTCTGGAAATCAAACTGTCTGCCAAATCTGGCGATGTATTTGATCAGGTGGCACGGGATTTGGTTGATATTCCAGAAGTACTGGAATGTCATCTGATTTCAGGTGAGTTTGATTATCTGGTCAAAGCACGCTTAAAGGAAATGAGTGCCTATCGCCGTCTATTAGGTGATTTATTAAAAAAACTACCGGCCTCTGCCTCTTCACATAGCTATATTGTGATGGAAGAGGTCAAAGAATCTTTATATTTAGATATGCGGATATAAACTTGTACCCAATAAAAAAGCCCTGATTGAAGGGCTTTTTTATTATTTCATCCAGAAATTTTTGCCGTAATAGGCCCCATTTAATTGGGTTATTTCAATCAGTTTTTCTCTGAATAAATGAAAATAGGCTTCATCGGGTGGAATCGGATTACACCAGAACGCATCCAGATCACCTTGTACGGTTAACCCAGGCAGATCATATAGGGAACGTCCCAAGGTTTTTACAGGAATGTGGTGATAAAGTGCCTGAATCCCCGTTGTACTGTTAATCGTGACCAAACCTAGACCATGTTTTAATAAAGTCGGCAAATGGATATCACAGAAATAATGAACCCGATCCTCTACCCCTAGCTTTGCTGAGAGGTTCTGAATCAACTGAGCATACTGACGATAGCCACGGTCCATCGGATGATGCTTGAGCACTAAATGATGTGCTGGGTTGGCATGCTGCGCAAAAGAGTGAAGAATTTCGACGATACACTCGCGAATATCCGTGTAATCACTATGCACACGAACCTGTGAATCATTATGCACTTGTAAGGTATAGATAAAATAATTCTTACTGTGTTGCTGAATAAAGGCATCAAAGCGCTTCGGCTCAACCAAGGAATTTTTAAAGCGCCTTAACATCGCCATAAACCAGTAGCCAAACTCTTGTAGGGGGTTATAACCTCGATGATGTCGATAAAAAGGATAAAGCCAGAACAGCAAAGCCCAACATAGGTAATATTGGAAGCCGCTCCACAGCATCAGGTGATAGTGATTATCACTGGATTCGCGATGCAGCTCTACAGCATCCTGATTATTTTCAGCTAAAAAAAGTTGTTTAAAATTCGAAAAGTCATTGACCCCATCTGCCTCGAAAGTCAGATAGTCGGGACGAATATAGCCTTCTTCAAACACAAAAAATTTGATACCAAGTTGCTGAGCAACTGCATGTGCCTGTTGATGGTAGAAACGGCAATCGCCGAAACATACAATCGCATCAATTTGATTCTGCTGAATATGTTCAGACAACCAAGCACCAAAATCAGTTGAGTTTTTTCGGTAATGCCAAATATTCGGGCGAGAGTGATAGTAACGCCAATCCCCTGCATTAAAATTGACTTTAAAACACTCAATTTGTTTGGTTGTAAGCCAGTCTGACAAATCTGTGAAGAATGAGCCTATTGGACCTTGTAATAACACAACTTTTTTGGCTGACAATAGCTCATCTAGATATATAGACAATCTCTAATCCTAAAACTTTATTTTCAATTCACGCAAGCGTGTAAACATCCATGACCAAACGCTTGATGGAGATTTCTCGGCCGTTTGCTGTAATTTGCATATCTGTTGCATCACATGTTCTGGTGTGACCAACGGAATCTGTAATATACGCGTCTGCGGTAAATTATAAACGGGATATTCTACCAAAACACTAAACGCTAACTCGTCCACTGTGAGCTTACGTTGTCTTCTCTCACATGTGTGTCGATCAACAGTAACACCCCAACCTGCATAAAACGGCATACCATAACAGTATACTTTAATGTTTCTTAACAGTGCTTCAAATCCAGATAAAGAGGTGATTGTGTGCAGCTCATCAATATATTCGAATAGTGTGATAATAGATACGTTTTTTTCAACCCGATCGACCAGATGCTTCATCTCATCCCATGCAATTTTGCCCTTTCTGAGTCCTTCTTCGACATCTGGATGAGGCTTATAAATAATATAAGCATTGGGGTGATTTTTTCGTACTTCTTGGATCAAAGCCAGATTGGTTTTAATGTCGATACCACCCAGTTGGATCGACAGGTCATCCTCAACTTGACCAACCACCAAAATTATTTTTTTCTCAATATTATTAAGTGCTTGAATACCATCTGAAAGCTGCTGACCGACGTTATATTTGGTCAGTTTATTTTGAATAATCTGCTGTACCAACGACTGAATACGCTGCTGTTGTTCTAAGCTAAGTTTGACCTGATTGAGTAGCTGTTCCAAGCGTGACGGGCGCGTGGCATCGTAGTAAATTCCGACATCATCAAAGACCAATGAAAAAGGCCTAATAAGTTTAGCACCGAGTCCCAACGAGCGAAGAAAGCCATCTTCAACCGTCCATACCTGTTGGTAGCCCTGTTGCTTGAGTAATGCCGCCTTTTTCCCCCACGCGACAATGGCTTGATCTTTAGCGGGTTTACGCCAATGTTTAAAGCGTAGTTCAACCTGAGGAAAGGCCAGAAAATCTTGAATAAAGCTCTTCTTCCATCGACTAAAACCATAAGCCACCACAGTTGTAGCGGGTATTTGTTTTTGAAATTCAATATTAGGAATCAGAGTCTCTACAATTTCCTGCAATTCACAGATCTGCTGTGAAACAGGCGAAATATATTTGGCATAGCGTACATAGGCGGCGACAAAGAGTTGTTCAATGCTCCGTGAGACCTGTCTACGGCTTTGAATCGCTTCAGGCAATTGCATGCGATCGTGTGTTAACCCCCAGCCTGCATACCACGGTATGCCAAAGCAATGCACAGGCTTACCGCACAATAATGCTTCGAAGCCTAATTGAGAACTCACCACATAGACTTCCGACATGTGTTGGCACAATTCGACCGGATTATAATTCTCTGCCAGTAGCTGGATATTGGGTGCATTGAGGTGCTCAAGTGAAAAGTGGCTTTTGGCTTTTCCGGCTAAAACATCAGGATGTATTTTCACCCAAATAGTTGCATCAGAATGATCAATTATCGCTTGTTGCAGCATGCTATTAAAACTTTCAGCCGATGCCATTGCATAGCGAATCGATTGATCCCCCATGGTTTGATCAACCACAAGGATATTTTTTTGATCACGAAATTTGCTTAATTCAAGTGATTGGTAATGTAAATTGTATTTGCTGATACCCGCATTCAAAATCTTCTGAATCAGTGCTTGTGCTTGTAATACTTGATCTTTTGAAAGTGATAACCCCAAAATTATTTTTTCTAAATCTGAGGATTGTGTCGCATCAAAATAGATGCCAGAGTGGTCTAAAACGACGGAAAGTGGCTGATAACCCGCTTTACCCAGACCTAAAGAGCGGATAAAACCATCTTCTGCGCACATGGCAATACCATGCTGCTCCAAAGCCAATGTTTGTGCTTTTTTAAAACTGTTCTTGCGCCCCCAACCCCAAAATATTTTATTATTTTTCGTGTTTGTGCGTTTTTTAATCTCTTGAGTCAATGAGTTATATAAATCATTGTTTTTAAAAAAATATATTTTCTTAATCCCAAAAGGAATGTAATCTAACATATGAACGTTTACAATGTTGGCGCAGTTCATTTACTATTATATCACATATTCTTTTCAAAATTTTTCCTAACCTATGGTGGGGGATATTTGAAACTAAGCCACTAATTCAAATTAAGTTTTTTAATGGAAAAATCAATTAACATTTTAGCTGTCTTGGATGACTTTACATTTAGCGCGCTTGATTTAGAAGCTAACGTAAATTTAATTTCATACCAGCACTGGTTCTATCATTTTTTCCCAGGGAAGATTGATTTTGTTTTAGTTGAATCTGCATGGTTAGGTCAACAGCGGAAATGGCAATACCATATCGCAGACTATCCCGAACATCCAAGACGCAATAATGATAAAGTCAAAGCACTGATTCAATGGGCTAAAAAACATCAAATTCCAACAATTTTCTGGAATAAAGAAGACCCGTATCATTTTGATCAATTTATTGATTCTGCACGTTTATTTGATTTTATTTTTACTACTGACCGTGCATCTATCCCGAATTATCAAGGCTTGTGTCCAGACTCGAAAATAAATTATTTGAATTTCCCGTTTCA
Source organism: Acinetobacter sp. UBA991 (assembly GCF_002292065.1). Classification (NCBI taxonomy): domain Bacteria; kingdom Pseudomonadati; phylum Pseudomonadota; class Gammaproteobacteria; order Moraxellales; family Moraxellaceae; genus Acinetobacter; species Acinetobacter sp. UBA991. The sequence goes on from NZ_DBBF01000014.1 coordinate 58,020, forward strand.
GCCCAAAATTCACTATCCTGCCCCAATCAACCAAACAGTTTCTCGTTCTAGCTTATTTATGGGCAGCTATATGCATCATATGTTCCCGGAACGTCGTCAATGGCAAGATATCTTATTTGAAGCTGCGGCACCACATGGCCTATGCATCATCAACCGACACGATGACAAAAAAGATAAAAATTATAAGTTCCCCACAACGCTAAAAGCTGAATATTTACACTCGGTTCCTTATCGTGAGACGGGACATATTATGCGTAAATTTCAACAAATCATTAACGTCAACTCTGTTACCACTTCCCCAACTATGCTCTCAAGAAGAGTAGTCGAAGGGATGGCCTGTGGTCGTCTGGTGATTAGTAACCCGAGTCTTGCTCTACAGAATTTATTTCCTGAACTGTGTGAAGTGGTTGAAACACAAGAACAGGCAAATGAATTATTTGCCCAACTCAGTTACGGGCTTAGTCAGCAACAAAACGAAAAAATACGTTATGCTTGTGATCATGTATTCACCCACTATACGGTGAAACAATGGTTAAAAGACATCCTCAACAGTTGCCAAATCGATCACCCCTACTTATATGCTTAAATTTTTTTTCTCGAAAAAGAAAAGACCTGATTATGGTACGGTTGATTTATCAATCGTCATCCCGATCGACTTAAGCTATCGTAGCCATGATATTTTGCAACGGATCGAGCGTCTGGCCGCGATTGCACAAGACCAGTCCATTGGTTTTATTTTAGGCTGTAATGCACAGCCAGAACGCCAAGTACAACAACTCAAAAAGATCATTGCATGCTGCCCACAAATCACGCTGGTGATTAACCACAGTAGTAGCGGCCATCTTTCTCACTTAAGAAATATTGCATTGGCGCAAGTACAAACACGCTATGTGATGTTTCTGGATATCGATATTCATATCAATCTTGAGCAAATCCACAACGCATTTACCGAGGTACAACAGCATCCTGCACAGTTGTGTATGTACCCATGTTTGTATTTGAGTAAAAAGGGCAGCAAGCAGGTCAACCGCCTGACATTAGCAGAATTTAGACACGCATATTATGACTTTAGGCGAGATCTGATTTTACATCTCGCCTTCCCATCGTCCATCATTATTACCGACTTAAAGTCTGTACACGCAATTGAAGGGTTTGATGAACAATTTATAGGACATGGCTATGAGGATTTTGATTTTATGCTGCGCTTGTTTCAGCATAAAGGCTTGATCGACTATCAACCCGCCTTATTACTTGATGAAACCTATCTCGCACCGATGATGGCAACAGGTTTCCGAGCCATTTTGGCAGAGAGCCAACTGGAACAATTGCTTAAAAAACAATACTTTTTACATATCCATCATGAAAAAGATAAAAAGAGTCTCTATCACCAACAGCGGCAAGCCAACCAGCAACGCTTTGAAATGAAACTCAAACAGATAAATGTAGAAGCGATAGTAACTGATACCACCCCACCTTATCTGTTGAAAACATTCTTTCAGTTGTTAGCTCAGCAGAAAATTAAGCGCCCTGAATATTCTGCACTTTGGGCAGAAATTCAAGGGCATAAGTTGAGATGATAAGAAATTACAATTTAAAATTTATTCTTACTTTCTAATTACATCTTTTTTATAGAAAAACTATATTTTAAAAAGACAGCCTTATTCTAATCCAATGAGTCCAAAACACACATAATCCATCATATTAGGATTACGCTATGAAATACCATCTGCTTATTTTTTCATCCTTACTCATTTGCAGCTACGCAAAAGCTGAAATTTCCTCTTTCTTTTTAGACATACAACAGATGGATCGATATGGGGAAAAATATAGAGTAGATATATTAAAAGACATATGTGAAAGTAAAGAAGAACATGACCTTGTTATCATTAATGTCATTAACAGCAACGGAAGCTTAAATGATCTTTATTTAAATAAAATTCAACCTTACTATAAATGTTTTAATAAAGTTTTTTTCTCAGTGAATTCAAAGAAATGGGAGAAGAAAAATAATGACTGGAAAGATAGCAAATATTACAATGGTATAATGGACAAAAATTTCTCCCAACAAAATATAAATTATGCTTTAAAAAATGCAAACTCCATATTAAAAAAATACCCCAACATGAATTTTAGCTGGTATATTCATTATGAGGCAAACTTAAACTATTTCACAAATGACTCAATAAAGGATGCTTATAAAAACTATCTAAAAACGCTTTCAGATTCATTATACAAAATTAAATCAGCTGATATTTTATGGTCACCAGCATTTTGGACACCTTATAGTACATTAAAGGAGAAGGATAAGATAAAACTTGAAATTAATCTCAATGATCTATTTAAAAGTACACCAAAAATCACATGGATACATTTCCAAGATTTTTTAGGTCAAACATCTTATACGACATGTGACACGCCGACATGTCTGCGTCCAGCTATTATTAATAGGAATTTTAACAGTGAAAGTGATGAATGCCTAAATACAAAAGGAAATTATTCAATTTTGCAGCAAGCTATAAAAGGTACAAACATTAAAAACTTAAAAGTTAATATGGAGCTTTTTACACAAAATAAAAATTCTTCTACCTCTTTCATACCAGCACCACAAAGCACGATTTCTGAAAGAGAAAAATGCTATTTACAAAACAATATACCAATCGGAATTTCATTTGAAATGCTATACTGGAATAAATTAGACTAGTGATTTACTCATCAAATATATTAAAAAACAGTTTACAAACTATTTATTAATTAAAATATTTACCAGCATTACCTCCAACCATTATCCACATAGAAAAAATTTTACCAAAAATTAAATTCATATCGTGCGGCAAGTTTGAAAAATAGAAATATTAAGTATTCAAAATAATTTATTGAATACTTAATAAAAATATATATTTAAAGGTAGCTATTTAACTACTATATTATCATGAAAAAGCTGCCATATGTTTGCACCATTCCCTTTAAATGCACTTGATGTCCAATATACATTAAATGAAACGCTCCCATTTTGATTATAAATTGGACTAAAACTTGCCTTATACGGTGCTAAATCTTTTCCAGATAGCAATGGTTTTTCAGAAACTTTAAAATTTTCTCCATTCGGACCTAAAGCAAAATATAAGTTCTTACTAGAAAAATTATCGTTAATCAATAAAATAGTCTGTTTTCCTACAAATCTTGCTTCTAAATGCCATGGATCAATATTTTTCGGATTATCAATAAAATGAGCATCACTCCATATACCCTCTAAATTAGCAGATGTTCTATATGCAATTGTTGCTTTATTCTTTCTATATCCGACATAATATAAATACCATAGATTATTCTCAGTATTATATAAGATAGAAGGTGATAAAATTGGATCTTTATAACTATTCGAGAATAAAACTTTTTCTTCAGACCATTTAACTCCATCTTTTGACGTAACATATCGTAAATCAAATAACCTATTATTAACATTACCATGTAGAGAGTTGACAGTTCTCCACATCATAATTAACTCCCCTTTAAACGGATCATAACCAAAATTAATATCAGAGTTATATGCTTTATCATCACTATTAATTTTTTTTGGTATCTCAGAAAGAGGTTGTTTAAATCTTGAAATTAAATCAAAATTTTCTAAATTATTGCTTTCATAGATAGTCGGATTTTCATACACATCTTGTGTATTATGATATGGAGTAATACCTAACCAGTATTTATTTTTTTCCACTAATTTGTCTTGAAAATCTAAAAACATTGGATGCACGACGTGGTCATTGGCAAAATACGGTGTATCTAATCGAATTTTTTCTCTTTGTACCAAAGTAATTTTTTCTAGCTCTTCAATTGTAATCTCACTACTTAGTTTTCTAGGTAGCAAACCATTAGGTATCGGAAAAAACTGACCACATTCATCTAAAGAACGCATGATTTTTATACCATTGTCAGTTAAAGCAGAAATATCTAAAGCTTTTTTACATGGAAATGGTTCTATAGGCTTAGATGGTTCAACTACCTTTGGTACTTCTACTTCTTTTGTCGTTGTTTCACCACCACCACACGCAGTAAGGTACAGTGAAGTAAGTAGTACTAAGTTCTTTAGTTTCATAAGATATTGATAATAATATGTTAATATTAATTAAATGAGTTGAAATTCCAAATCACTTTTAGTGTTAGATAAATTCAGACCATTTATACCCCAGCCACATTGTAATTGTTTTGTATGTATTTAGTATTAAATTTTAATTATAAATAAAGACATAAATGATTCCCGAATCTAAGAATAGAAAAATTATAGTGATTTTTAACTAAATAGTTAAATAACAATGCTTTAATACAAATATCTAGTCTATAAAATAATTTTAAAGTGGCTTCTTTATTCCATAGTATAAAAAGAAAAATTTTACATTTAGCATAAAATTCAAAAGAAATTTGACACAGCAGAAGTTAGCCAAGATCAGATCTACTGGCATGATTTTCAAGAAGTGGAAATAAAATATTATTGATAAAAAAATCAGATGTGATGAAATAATCAGACATTTCAGGCGCAAAGTAACAAGATTGCGCATATAGGCTCTTAATAAGATTACTTGAAACTATACAATTAGTTGGTAATTTTAGTACAGTAATATAATTCTCAATAAATTCAGGCCATTTTTTGGATTCGCTGAAATGATCTTCAAGCTTTTTTCTAAGAATATATAAGTTTTCATTATTATGGACATTTAACTGCTCTTCAAAATCTTTGTTGGAAATACTTGCTAAATTCCTACCACTGAAGTTCGAATATTGAAATCTTTCAAAATTTAATGGTGTTACTAAGCCTTTTACACCGCCAAAAAAACCTAATACACAAGCAGGGCGTTCACACGCTATGGCTTCTAACACAACTCGTCCTACCCCGGCTACGCCTGAAAAATGATTAATAAGCTTTGGTATGTCGTACTGCTGTCCTATGAACTCAACAAAATTTCCTAAACCTAATTCAACAATACTATTTTCAAAATATGTTCTATCCCCGCCCTCTCCAGCAATAACAATTCCTTTAATACCAGCCTTGTGTGCATATTTTAAGAAATCTAAAATTCCAGGCAATTTTTCTTTACTTAATCTACAAATGATAAGCCATCGTTCATCAACAGATTTTTCTAATATTTTCTTAAACCTGAAAGTATTTATCAAATTTGAATGAACATTAGTAACTTTTCTATCATCAACCCAGGGTAAGAAAGTATCTTGCACCTCATTTGAAACAAAGTTGATATGAGATAGATTTGGTATTACAACGTCTTTAAATATTTTTTTTTCAATTTCACTTAAAACATGAAAATTCATTACACCATGTATTGTCATGCAGCAATTTATGTTATTAATTCTAGCCGCTAAAGTTCCTATAAGAGCTGTGAATGCATCATGCACATATAACAATTCTAGTTTTTTATCAATAATTATCGTATTTAAAAAATCAATTACATCAATAAAAAAACCTATACTTCTTCTATTATTACTTTCTAATATAAATATGTCTTCAACATTGTACCAATTAAATATACTTTTATCTAAAACATTATCATGCGCAATAATTAAAAAATAAACCTTAACTCCTTTACTAACTAGAGTGCTAACTTCACCTTTCAATCTAGTTTCAAGTCCACCAACTAAAAGGCCTTCTAGAATGATCAACACAGATTTCACTCTCTTGTTAAACATAGAGTTTCCCTTCTTAAAAATAGGGATTAGCAAGTCTATCCTGCTAATCCCTAAAAAATATTAAATGTTTAAATCCTACTATTTCTTTTTACACCTTTTATAGTCCGTTTCGCTGTGCTTATAGGTTTACTTTCAGGAACATGGTCATTTACCATTTCAGAGACATTAACCGACAGAACTTCTTTAGTGTTATGCTCTACTTTGTTCTCATCAACATTAGAAAAAAAGACATTTTTAAAATTATTTTCTTTTAAAATTATTCCATCTTTAGATGTTGCTTCAACTTCATTAATTAATGCAGGAGAAAGAACAATATCAAACAATTGAATCTTTGAAGCAGTATCCCAAATCCAAATATCATCACCAGAAACTTTAGATAATAGTCCTATATTTAGTGTATTTTTTGGCAATGGTATTTTAATACTATTTAGCCCACTAAATAAAGAAATATCCTCTATATAAATAATTTCATCATCAGCTTGAATAAAATAAAAAATTCGATCAGAAGAGTTCGGATTAAAATAAGGTAAAGATAATTTTAATTCAACACTCTTAAATGATGATAAAATTTCAATTTTCGATAGATCGACATTAAAAGAAGTAATATCTCCCTTAGATGGCTTAGCTGTTAATGAATACTCATAGGGTCTACCTACGATATGAATTGGTTTTATATCAATTCCTCGTGGTTTCAATAAATTAAAAGAGACTTGTTGTAAAAGGTTTTTCGATTTTTTATTTTTCAATGAAAAGATAGAAAAATTTCTTTCATCAGAAAAATAATCTTGACCTCTAAGTACTCGCTTATGGGGTGTTTGGTTACAAAATAAATCAACATCTTGATTTATGATTCTAAAATTTTTTAAGCGTATAGATAAGTTAGCTGACGTTAGCTCAATATCAGATAATGCTTTAATAACCAATTCGAAAGAACCATCATCATCTAATTCAGTCGTAGCAGTCATATATTCAGACTTGACACCATAATTTAAAAAGCTCAGTGTTTTTCCACCACCATTTATTTGGTATTCAAGTTGTTTTGTATTCAAATAGTCAGTAAAGTTAAAAGAAAATTCAATTCCTTTTTTTTCTAGATCAGCTGTACAGATATTAATCTTTAATTTAAGAAAACCATCTTTCTTAATACGTAATGCATGTGGAACTACAGCTAGATTATCTTCAAAGACTTTGATATCAACATGCCCATGCGTCACAAACTTATTTTCAATTCTGTAGCTTAAATTTGAACTAGTAAGATTTTGCTCTAAATTTAAAAGCGCTTCTTTCTTTTCTAAATTATCTAAAAATTGAACATAACTCTCTGCACGCTTAAGCCAATCGTGTTCTTGGGCTAAAGCAATACTTGCTTCTGCTAACTCTTGATTCCAATTTAATAATCCAAGTTTAACCTGCTCAGCAAACTCCAATGCATTACTACCAGAACGAACAATATCAAATTGTGTACATTCAATCATGTAAGAAGTAACAACTACTGGTTTTGCAAGACTAAAATATTCAAAAAGTTTTAATGGTGAGGTTGTTTTAGCAATTGAACCTTTTTCAAAAGGAATAATGCTACAATCGAACCAAACTGCATAATTGGCTAAGTCAGTATAATCAATCGCACCATACCAGTGGATATTATCCCTTTTAGGTAAAGCACTTTCATCTACAGCATATAATGGACCAATATAAACAAAATTATATTCAGGCAGTAAATCAGCAACTCTTTCTATGAGATCATAGTCTAGCCAAGGTGCTATAGCTCCATAATAACCAATAATTGGTTTTTTTTGGCTAATAATTTTATTGAAATCATCTTTAACAATAGAATTTTCACGGTCAAGTAAAAAATGACTACAATTCACACCATTTGGATTAAGTAGTACCTTATATTTTGGAAATCTTTCTTGCATTTCTTCATATAAAACTTTTGCAGTCGCAATTACACCAAATGTATTATCATTATTTAAAGTATTAAATCGACGTGTAAGTTCTTTAGCATATGTTGAAGAAATTTTTGGATCAATGTGATCTACATATTCATAAATTAAACGGTTATTTGTAGCTTTAACTTGCTGCATTTCTCTATTAGGCGAGGTCGAATAAAAAATAACATAAGTATTATCGAACGTTGATAAAAATTTATCATAATAATTGTGCTCTACAATATATAATCCTTTTCCATTAGATACTACATCAGAGAAAACATCATCAACCTGATTTGAAAAGTAAATAAAAATAGCATTTTGTTCGGCAAGAGCAAGTGCCATGTGTTGTGGTCGTTGGAATAATGGAATATTCCAACTAATAAAAGGAGGAATACATATTATTTTTTTATTATCAGCAATATGTTTCTTAATTTCTAATGAAAATTTTTCCCAACCAAATAGTTGTAAATCTTCATTTGGTATAGCCGTAAAATAATCTGTCTGCTTCAGAACAGAAACATTTGGTTTATGAATAACTAAAGGTGACCCACTAATGATAGACGTATCACTTGCTGCTACTTCAATTTGAGAATAATCTTCTGCTAATATTGAAGATAAATTATATTCAAAATAACCAATTTTATGCGTATTTCTGATTTCCGAAAACTTTTTCCAGTCTTTCTGACCCTGAAAATTTAAAAAAGATTTATAAGCCCAATCTGGGATTAATTTATCTGCTTTAATAGTAAAAGTTTTATCAGCAAGCTTTAATGTTACATCTTGAATATTATCGGCTTCATTTATATCAATCAAAATACCATAAAGCTTAACATTATCTCTAATTCTAACAAATCCAAATTTACTCATATTAAATCACCCATTCAAATTTCTATAAATTAACTCAATACTGATTTTCTTAAAAAATCTGTCCCTTGCTTTGCAAAAGAAACTAAATCATCATAATTACTAAAATTTGTCCCTTTATCCAATAAGACTTCACACTTTTCAACCAGTTTTTCGTCTTTCCAATTACTGTTGAATTCTTGATTGTTTGTTTGCTTCATAAAGGAAATAAATTTATCTGCGCCACTCAGAGGAATGAAATCAACTTTCATTTTATATGCAGCAATAATTCCATGAAATTTCATACTCAGTAAATATTGACACTCAGCTATTTCTTCACTAAGGCTTTCCTCATTATCTCTAATCACAATATCCATATTCGGATATTTAAAATTGTGGAGAATTTCATAATCGTCTTTGAGTGTGCGACCAGTACCTAGCAAAATAAATTTAATCTTATACCCTCGACTTGAAAACAAATTTAAAGCTCTTTCTATGTTTTCAGTAACATATTGGGTTTGATGTCTTAAAATAACTCCTAATATTTTTTTCTTTTCTTTCTTAGGAAAATCCATAGATAGTACTAAATCAGGGTAATAAACTAGTTTTGGATCATCAATTCCTATTTTATTTTGAACCCAATTTTTACTTTCTTCATCACGGCAAGCAATTAATTTAACATTTGAATGTGATAAAAAACTTTTATAAAACTCTAGTAACTCTGGCTTAGCTCCACCCCAAGTAGGTACACCAACCCCATATATATATATAGGTTTGGTTAGAAACAAATCATTCCAATATAGCCAAGATTTACTCCAAGGAATAATTAAATCCCCTCCACCGATAATAATTTTATCAACAGAATTTACTACTTGTTCAAAATTACTAACTAAAGTACTATTCAATGGGTCATGAAATAAAACTAGTTCATGATCTGGAAAAAGCTGCTGATAGCATTGATAAAATAGCTCATCACCGTAATTCCCCCATCCAAAATAACCTACCAAGCCAATTTTCATATAATAACACTCCATAAAGATATAACTTATCAACAAATTAACTGACTAGTTTATAAAATCAGCCTGAATAGCATCTGTCCAATCGTCAGAATGCTCAAAACAAATCAAAAACTGCTGGATATAATTAAAAGCGAGATCAATATTTCCCTCATCACAATTACCATAAATCACTTTCGCTTTTTCTGGGCATTTTATTTTTTCTAAGAAAGGCGTTAAATGTAAATCCATATAATTAGAAAATTGGTTTTGTAAACAAACAACATTATTATCCATAATCAAAGCATATAGTTTTGTTAAATCAGGGCAAATCAATTCCAACTTTTTACTCATGTTTAAATTACTATCTGAAAAACAATATTTTGCAAAATTTTTAATAGAATCCTCTTGATTTAAACCTGAGATTTTTGTTTGAGGATTAACAACAAAAGCTAATGAATTTTTAAAAAACCATGAGAAAAATAATGCTGCAAAACCACCACTATTTTTACCAAAAAAAATCTGTTTTTTAGATTTTAAAGATTTATCAATATGACGAATAGTCTTAAGCAATATATCCTGTAAATTAATATCTCTATATTTCCCAGCAAACCACGCAACATCTAACTTATCATCAATTAACAAGTTTGGATCAGAGAAAAAAACTTGATTTGCTATTTTCGATTTAAATACATCTGAATAATATGGCAATATAATATCTTTATTATAAACAGTATTACTAAAAAAATAGTTCGTAGTTTCTGCATTATTATTTTCTATAAGGACATCATAGAATAGGCCACCACATTGAAAACAATGCATTCCTGTTTCAAAATAGTTATGAGATAAAAAAAAATCTAAGCTTTCGTACCAGAAAACTTTTCTATCTCTACTTCTAACATCTCTAAGCCGCTTTGCCATGAGTATCCTTTAACTAAAAAGATGGAATAATGCATTTATTCACTTAAAATAATAATCCGAAAATGCTTTAGCTGATTCAGGAGAACTTCTACTCCAATAGAAGCCAGAATATTTATCAAAATTATCTTTGGTAATTTGAGCAATTTTTTTTGCAGGGCTACCTGCAACTACTGTAAACGGCTCTATATCACGTAATACAACAGAATTTGCTCCAATGATTGCACCTGTACCAATTTTTACATTGCCTAGAATTTTTGCTCCTGTAGAAATATATACTTCATCACCAATATCAGGCACACCAGATCGATCGCCACCAATAGTCACTTGTGAGCCTATCGTACAGCGTTCACCTAACTTAGCAGCGTAATGAATAATGATGCCTATTCCACCGTAGGAGAACACACTATTTTTACCAATTATGCACTGATATGGAATAGAAGAGCTATGGATCAAAAGATTTAAATTGTATAGTTTTTTTGCTAATTCAATATTATTGTTTAAGTAGGCAGATCTAGCTTCTTGATACACTGAATATGCAGAAGGAATATTATCTAAAATCGAATCAAAATGATTTAAGTATTTTTCAACATTACTATCTTGCACTAAATACTTTTTGTTTTCCTCAGCTTTTAGCATCATATTTTTTAAAAAATTAAGTGAGTAATAATAAAAATCACTAGTGTAGTGATATGCTGCCACCCCCCATTTATGTTTACTATCACAGACAAATAATTCCTTAGGATAGCTTAAAAAAACTATGTCTTTATATTTGTTTTTAAGATATTGGTACACCTTGTCTAAAAATGAATTAGTACTATCAATAAATGAGCCATTTTTAAATAAAAAATCTCCAGCTTCATTTATATTTGACCAATAAACCTCATTAACAATTATTTTATTATTTTTTTTATGATTCACTGCAAATTGGTAAAAAACATCAAAACCTTTAATAAAGAAATTAAAGTGCTCTTGACTGAATTTTTCTATAATTTTAGTTGCAGCAGGATCAATTGAATTATCTAAAAAACTTAAAGCTAGCTCAGTAGAATTAGTAACATAAGTATCATATACAGAAATCAAGCCAAATCTTTCATCAATAAAATCAACAATGTAAAAATCCGAATCATTTGAAAAAAAAACATTTAAATCATTAACATTTAAATCATTACTAACCATATTTCTCTGAAATGAAGATTTAATTTTTTCTAGATTAAGATTCTTTTCCAATGGTTTAAAACAAAATCGTGCAAAAGAAGAGCGTGCAATATATTGTAACACTTCAAATGGTTTCTCTATTTCAAACTCAAAAGCATCTCTTGTAACACAACTACCTAAAATAGAAATTTTAATCATGAGGCTCTCCAAGACCAAATTGAAAAAACGATTTTAAAGTATAATTTCTCTCATTCTTAGCAATGAACCGGACTAAGACTGTTTGCATTTCCTCTAAACTGTTGTACTTTTTTGATCTAACGCATTTAAAATAATGTGAAATATCAGTAAAGTTTCTAGAATAATCAACTAAAAAGTCTTGCTCTGAATTAAAAGTAATTTTTAACTCCGTATTCTTGCTTTTAGACTTAATATAAATCTCATTATTTAAAATAACTATGTCTTTATCACTAGGAAAATTAAATATTGTTACAACCTCATCTTCAACCTGACCACTTGTGTTAATTTGATCTGTAATACTTAAGCTATCTTTTCCACTATAAGTAATGGATCTAATATATGAGAAATCTTTAAACATAAAGCTTTCCGTTTCTAAATATACTAATTCATTCGAGTTAATCCATGTTTTAATTCTTGACGGCTTTACCAAAGTTAAGTCTTGACGTTCAATTGGATTAATTAAGGGCGTCATTAAATTGTGTGAATACCTTGATCTGAAAAACTCTCTTATTGGATCATGATGCTCATGTTTATATAGCCCACCATCACATAGCCATTCTTCATTAAACGCAAATAGGGATATTGCACAGTCATCATCTTGTTTATGATATTTACTCAAAAAACCATTTTTCAAAACTAGATGAAGTCTTTCATTAAAATTATCAATATCTGAATTGCTTTGTATAACAACCCAACCAGTCTTTTCAGCAATATAGTTCACATATTCAGGTGGTGTTCCCTCTGCACCTTTAGAAACTGTATATAAGAAATTTCTATAGGCTTCGCTCTGTAAGTTTAATCTAAAGTTTTGAATATTTTTTTCTTCTGTATCACCTATATAAGGTAATTTTACATCTGGCCGAATGATATAAGCTAGATATTCAATTGCTTTGTCTATTAACAGTGAACAGTCACCTTCAAATAATTTATTATTTGTCGATTTTTCTTTTTCTATTATTTCTACTATTTGATTAATATGAACCAAACTTCCTAAAAATACAAAATGATACTCTGGGCTATTCTCTATATGCACTCCATCTCGAAAGGCAAACAAGAATTCATCTCTAAGCCTTTGCAATGATAGTTTTTGAAAATCTACAATTTTTTTATTATCATAAAAGATATGACTTGCCAAATATAGTGCATTTGACTGCAATAACCCATGGTTAGTTTGTTTTGTATAGAATCGATCTAATGACAGCACATACATATGCATTAGACACAGTTCTTTTAAATCATCGACTTCTTCACCTTTATAATAAAAATAAAGATATAAAGAAAAAAAATTCTCCAATCTATTGGCTGTAGCATGATCATTCCATGCAAATATATTTTTAACGTCCTCTTTTTCTATGAAAAACTCTTTCCATGTTTTAATTTCATTAATGAGGGTATTAATATGACTATTATCTTTATCACTCTCATACGCCGCTATAAAATGTGATATAAATGAAAAACTATGTTTTCTCCATTGATAGTTATAATCAATATTTATATCGTCCTTCCAATTTAATGGAAAGCTAAAATCTGCTAAGTTGGATACTGTATTAATGGCACTTTTTTTATCAATACCTCCCCACCACCTTTGGATGCGTTGTTTAAAGTAGTGGCTATTTTTTAAACTATCGTCTACGTAAGGTTCGAAGAAGCCTTGTTTAAATTTAATTTTGATGTCATTTACAGTGCTCTGCAAACTCACTTCTAAAAACTTTGAATCATTCATCATCAATTTAACCAGATTTTCGTTTCTCTAGCCACTCTACAATATCTTGCTCGTACTGATCAAATACCGCTATAGATTGTGCGACTGATCTATAAATACTATGACCATATTTGGGAGCAATTTCATAAAAATACATCAATCCTAAATGATTACATTTTTCGATAAATGCATTAGCCTGTTGCTCTAAATATTGATTGTAGTCAAACCGCGTTTGTGTAATAAAAAAACAAGGCATTTCTGACTTATTGATTGTTTGTAGCTTATTCAATAAATCCAATTCATCAACATCAGCACCTTCGAATACATTTGTGACATATTTCGCCATAATACCATCCGTATAAACTGTATTTTTTAGCTTTATTTGTGGGATATGTGCAAATACACCCTCCGCTTTACATTCAATACCATGAAATATTGCACCATAACCTCCCATCGAAGATCCCCAAAAATAAATCCTGTTGCTCCCAGTAATTTCTTTAATTTTTACGACTAATTGCTGCAATAATTCTTTAACAAAATAATCACCCTTTTCACCTAACCACCAGCTACCACTGTTATCTACACCGTAATTATCTATAGGGCAAACTACATTCCAGTTCTTATCCACAAAATTACTAGGCTTTGCATTAAAGGTATGTCCATGTAAAATAAACACTGTTTTAGCTTGCTGTGGGTTTTCTGCAGGCTTAAATGCAAAATATAAATGTCTACCTTGCTCATCTATAATAAAAGATAAATTGTCATTATTCATTTACTCATCCTCATTATATTTTTCGTAAGGTAACAGCATGACATTTTGTTAATTCTGACCAGGAATTTTCTTTTGCAATATTGATTCTCTCAATTTGTAAATTAGGCGATTCATGTAAACATTCATAAATAGATTTTTGCCATTCATCTGTATTACTGGCGACTCGTAGCAAAGGGGATGGCACATGATTCAATGCCGCCATCGGTGTTGAAATAACTGGTTTACCAGTAGCAAAGTATTCCCATAATTTTAATGGGTTAACTGCATCCATAGCATCATTAATTACAAAAGGAATAATTAAAATATCATAGCGATTTATAGCTGCCGCGCCTATTTCCCGTGTAACACGACCTGAAAAGTAAGTATTAGATAAACCCAGTAATGCTTCCATTTCTTGGTTTTCACCGATACGCTGTTTCTCAACTTGCCCATGGAAATAAAAATCAATTTCAGAATTCTGTCGGCAAACTTCATACATCAGTTGCCAGTTAAAGAAATCACTTAAATTTCCTAAATAGCCAATTGTTTTTCGACCAAAAGATTGCAATATAGGCATACGATATTTTTCAAAAATATCGTAAAAAACTCCATTTCCAACAATACTTGATGATTTACAAAATTGTTTTTTACGCTCACTTAAAATATCCGAAGTAAAAAACACATGATCTGCTTGCTGTAGAATACTCGGCTCTAAATGGGCAACAGCTTCATCAACAATACCTGTTTTAAAGTGCATCGTATATTCATCATAGACTTCATAAATAAACCTGTCAGAACCAACTCTAGTCCGTTGCTGAGGTTTATAAATCCAGTGAAGAACTTCTGTATTCGTTCCAAAAATATACTGAATCGCATGTTTACTTGCTTGATCATAATCAGCAATTCCTCCAAGGATACCTTGAGGCTGAGATTGCAGAAACCCAGAATTAATGATACATAATCTATATAAATTATTAGAAATAGTAGCTGGTTTTAAACTAAGAAAATCCTCCAACTCAACGTCACTATAAATTTTATTTTTCAATAACGTGTTGTAATGATTACCTGGCTCAACAAATAAAATATTAAATGATTCTTTTAGGTTTTCGGCTAATGCTTTAATCATTTCAGAACGATGGAATGTACTCCAACGTTCAATTGCCCAAACTACAAGAACTTTTTTATCTATTTTTTGATCGATTACGACTTCGTTATCATTCCGTTGGGATATATTAGTCAATTTCATTAATCGTGCAATATCTCGATACGAAGTCAAAATACTAGAATTTGCATTCAATGAATATTTTTGTCTTTGAAATAACTGGTCCGTATTAAAAAATATATGCTGTGCCTTTGAAAAAACTTGTTGCTCTTTTTCTTTTAGCTGCTCATTACTAGCATTATCTGTGTAAATATCATAAATAAATGGGCTACCAGCAACTAAGTAATCCATTTGATTTGGTTTAGATATCCAGTTTAGCACTTCATATTCAGGGAATAGATAGCTTATACTCGCTTTGACTGCATCTGGATAACTTTCAGAATTCTTAAGTAAAGGGTGTACAGTCACATCTGGTATCCATCCTCCAAATGGGATATTTAGGCTATAAATACCCTCTTTTATTTCATCATATTCTAATTTTGAATATTTTTTAATTTCATCCAATGTACATAATTTATTTTTGACTAATGTACTTGAATGATAGCCATTTTTAATAATTAAGATTTTGACTTGATCTTTATACTTTGCCTTTAGCGCCTCAAAAATTTCTTTTCTAAATAAATCTATCCAAGTTCCCATAGCCCAAACAACTAGCAATTTTGGGGGTTGATTACTATGATACTGAGCATTTGATAGATGTACCTGCTGTGGTACCGCACTTAATACCTCCAACCAATCATCAACAATTTTCTGAGGATGATAAACATCATATACATATTCTTTTACTTGATGTTGTAATATTTCTAAACTGTCTGACCTACGTGTGAAATCAATAAATTCAGCCGCACTGTAAGCATCCGTCATCAAAGGCATATTACGATACAATTGCTGAGCACCTGGCCAATTCCAAATTACAGGAATTGTTGAGGCTGCCATTCCTTCTGCAATTGCCATATGAAAGCTTTCAAAATCTGAAGGAGATAAAACGAAGCCCATCATTTGTAACCAATATTGAACATTGGCACCTGGCGGATCGAAAATAATATTGTTTCTGATTTCTGATTGATTTATTCTTTCATATACTTTCGTATAGTACTCTCTCTCTTTAGTTCTAGCCCATAACCAATCATATTCATATGGCTGTTTACCTTTAATATGTAAGGTATAGCGTTTATCTTTTTTATATAATAATTCAAATGTATCAACTGCCAAATCTAATCTTTTAGATTGTGGAGCCATCCCAATCATACCAAGATTAAATTCACATCCACCCATTTTTTTAAGATTATATTTATCTAAATCAATGAAATTTGGAATAACAGTAATAATTTCACTTGGGATATCAAATTTATTAGTGCAAATTTCAACCAGATGCTGTGCGACAAATATGAATTTATCGACATTATCAAAATCTATATGATTCAAATGGGTTGTATTTCTTTCTTGGCTATGCAACCTGACAATAAGTAATTGGTGCTTTTTTTTGTGTTTAGCTGCAAAGATTGCATTACCCAAAGCCCACTCGGCAACAATAATATCTGCCCAAGCCATTAATTCTAGAGTTTTTTGTTCATCATGACCGTCATGACCTTGCCACAAGTCTTCTTTAAAAATAAATTTCTCAGTTTTCTCTAAGTTATGCTGTAACGGGTACCAAAATTTTTGGTCATGCCCCATAACCAATACTTTTTTCTTCTGCATCATATTTACCTTCAAATCTTCATCAAATTTCTACAAGAATAGATCTCAAAATACATTAGATATCTATAGCTAAAAGGTGGGCAGTACGTTGTGAAAGATTCATTTTATAACTGAGTGAGGAAATATTTGCGCTATCAGCTAAAAATACTTCTGTGTTTTCTTCGAAATCGCTATGATTTAAGAATATAGAATACAAGTCCAATGTTTGACATTGAGTTAAATCAACCAACCAAGTATTTGGTTGCGCTTCGCTCATAAAATTATAACTATACTCATTTAGCACCTTTACTGGCTTCATAACAATAGGAAGTTTTTGATAATTAAATGAAAGAAGTAAATCTTCAATATAATGTGATCCATACTCATATTCACTCTTCATTTTCCCAAGATAGTTAATACCCTGTTCTAATAAATAAGAGTTAAAAAACTCTTGAGTAAATATTTTTTTATTTATTAACACATGCTCTTTTAGTATTTCTTTAGATAGACTAAATGCACGAGACTGAACTAGTAGTAACCTTTTTTCAAAAAAATCTTGATGTTGTTTCTCAAAAGATTCTATTATTTTTTCAGCTTGACTCTTGGAACCCACCAAAGCCATCACTGCAACAATTTTGTCTTTCTTTTCTATACAATTGGCTAAGCCAATTGTATTTAAAATTTCTCTGAAACGATGATCATAGGTATGTTTTTTAAATATACTTCTAATTCCAGCTAAACTTCTTCGTTTCCATTCCTGTTTATCAGTCATGAGTGTATGAATTGCTTCTTCTGCTTGCTCTGGCGTATCTACCACCCATACAATATCTTTTCCTAATATTTCCTCAATACCAATAGATTTTGTACTCACAACTGGCGTTCCACAAGCCAAAAGCTCAAAAATACGCCTAGAAAACATAGTTTTAGAGTTAGGAACAGAGTTTACATTGAGAAAAATTTTATATTCTTTATGTTTTTGACATAATTCTTCATAGCCTAAACTACCAATTACTGAGTTGGCTAAGGTTCCAGGGAATCTAAAATCTAGCGCTGTAGAGTTATAATTGCGATCATAAATCTCTAAACCAAATTTTTCAGCCGCTTGTAGTAGCATTAATTGATCGTTTTCTCTATCTTTAAACCGATTTGCATAATAACTCCCTGCAAAACAGATTTTTTCAATTCTTTTTGCCGAACCGATAGGGTTATGCAAAGATTTTTCTGCTGCAAATGGAAGTGCATATACATTTTTGCACCCTATTTTTTGATAAAGCTGAATCGCCTCTTCTGCTGTAGTAAATACATAATCAAATTTCTTTGCATTATGTATAAAGTGATCAAAATGGACAGGATCTTCTTTGTTCCAAAAAACAGTAGGTATATTTTTTTCTTTACTTATCGCCAACATATCATCCAACTCTGAACCAAGAGGATGGTTATATTTTGCTATTCGATATTGCCAACTTGCACCCTTACCTTTCCAAGCTGACTCCACAAAAATGAAATCGGGGTTATCTCGTTGCATAAGATAATACCAATTATCGGGCCTTGGCTCTAAAAGGTTAGCCTGTTGACTAAAACATACTCGGCTAAAGTCATCTAACACTGTAAGCACATTAAATTTACCATTTTTTTCTGGTTCCGGCCAACCTAGAATCGAAACCTTACCATTCTCTGGATATTTCTGCTCCGGAGTCTCAATTCCACTTGTTAATTTTTCGTCATAAGCTATTGAAGGAGTGTCTAATTGTTCTAGATATTTTTTTGATGATTGATCAGGTAAAACTTTTGTACTCTTTTTGATTTTTCTTTTTTGAGATAATGCTCTAAGCTCAATCAGCCTCGCTGGTAGTTTCTTAAGTTTATCGAGACTACGCGTTGATTCAAGAATTGCTTGCCCTAATTGAAAGGCAATCGTATATTGTTCATTTGGTGCTTTAAAATTGATGCCTTGACTAACAAGTTTTTCGTATTCTGCTTCATAAGTAATAAACAGTTCTACCATCTCCTCTTCAGAAAGATTAAGTTTCTGAGCTAATTTTTTTATCTTATTATCATCTGGATATAAATAGATTAAACGAAGTTTTTTTAAATTAAATTTCATAATTTTATCCTACAAAACTCATGACTACATCAGTTGAAAGTTGAATAAACTCTGTGTGCTTGACTAAAACAGCACAAACATCCGCTTGCTCTAAAGCTTCCTCTAAAGAAACTAAACGACCATTGATGATATCTGTAGGTAATTTCTGAATATGCGGCTCAACTAAAAATAACTCGACACTACCATTCAAGCCAAATTCTTTGGCAATTTCGACAGCTGGGCTTTCTCTTAGATCATCAATATCTGGCTTAAATGCAAGCCCCAATAGCGCTACCTTGGGTTTACGACCTAAAGGACCCAACTTCTCAATTTCATTTTCAATTTGTTGTATTACCCATTTGGGTTTGTAATCATTCACTTCACGTGCTGAACGTACCATTTTTGCCAACTCAGGTGTTTTGTTGACAATGAACCATGGATCTACAGCAATACAATGTCCACCGACACCAGCACCAGGTCTTAAGATATTCACACGAGGATGATGATTAGCAAGCTTAATTAACTCCCATACATCGATATCTAAGCTATCACAAATCAAAGAAAGTTCATTGGCAAATGCAATGTTGACATCCCGAAAAGCATTTTCTGTTAACTTAGTCATTTCTGCTGTACGGGCATTAGTTTCCAACAAATCACCTTTGACAAAGATGCGATAAATTTCTTTTGCTTTTCGAGTACATTCTGGTGTCATACCACCAATGGTACGGTTATTTTCAACCAATTCACGAATTACATGACCAGGTAAAACACGTTCTGGGCAGTAAGCAATATGCACGTCTACATCTACATCTACTTCGTGCTTTGGGAATTTAAGCTTTGGACGTAACGCCGATAGCCATTCCACCATTTGTTCAGTTGCACCTACTGGAGAAGTTGACTCTAAAATAATGATATTACCTGACTCAAGAACAGGTGCGATTGTGTTAACTGCCGCCTCAATATAGGAAAGGTCTGGCGTATAATCCTCACCTTTAAATGGTGTCGGTACTGCAATTAAGAAGGCATCCGCCTTTTCTGCATAAAGGGATGCTCTTAAATTTCCAGAAGAAACTACTTTTTTTACAATTTCTTCCAAACCTGGTTCCACAATATGAATCTTACCTTCATTGATAATATCAATCGTGTATTGATTTACATCAAGCCCTATAACTGTTGCCCCAGCATTCGCAAACATAGTTGCTGTAGGCAAACCGATATAACCTAAACCACTTACCGATATTTTGGCAGCTGACACCTATTCTCTCCATAATATTTAAAACAATTTTTACTATTCAATATAGTAAAATACAATTAATTAGACTGTTTTAAATAAGAAATGATTCTTTTGCATGCCTGTCCATCTCCATAAGGATTATGTGCAAGACTCATTTGCTGGTGTAATGCATGATCATCTAGTAATGCGGAGGTTTGCTGAATAATTAATTCTTTTGAGGTGCCCACCAATTTTACCGTTCCAGCTTCCACAGCTTCTTGGCGTTCTGTAGTATCGCGCATCACCAAAACAGGAATACCTAAAGATGGTGCTTCTTCTTGGATACCACCAGAATCGGTTAAAATGATATGGCTATGTTGCATAAGCCAAATAAACTGTACGTACTCTTGTGGCTCAATTAGTTTAATATTCTCAACACCATCAAGGTATTGATAAACAGGTTGCATCACATTCGGATTCATATGTACAGGGTAGACAAACTCGACTTCAGGATATTTATCCGCAAGTGCTTTAATCGCTTTACAGATATTCTCAAAACCTTCACCAAAATTTTCACGACGGTGCCCTGTAATCAAGACACGCTTTTTACTTAAATCTAGCATGTGAAAGTGTGAACGCATTTGCTGCTGTAACGTTTCATTATTATTTAATTGATCTTTCACATAAAATAATGCATCAATTACGGTATTACCAGTAATACTGATTTTACTATTGTTGATGTGTTCTTGGAGCAAATGGTTGGCAGAGGTCTCGGTTGGGCAGAAGTGCCATTTGGCAATTACACTGGTCAATTGACGATTGGCTTCTTCTGGCCATGGCGAGTAAATATCATAAGTACGTAAGCCTGCTTCAACATGACCCACATCAATCTTTTGATAAAAAGCCGCCATTGCTGTGCTCAGTGTAGTAGAGGTATCACCATGTACCAGAACCAAGTCTGGTTTGCAATCGACTAGGACTTCTTCAAGTGCCAACATCATTCTGGCATTTAACTCAGTTAAGCTTTGACCTACTTTCATGATATTGAGGTCATAGTCAGGTTGGATATCAAATACAGATAAAACGGAATCCAGCATTTGTCGATGCTGAGCTGTGATACAGACTTTTGTTTCAAAAAATGGATCTGCACTTAATAGCTTTACCAAAGGCGCCATTTTAATCGCCTCAGGTCTTGTTCCAAACACAACTAACACTTTCATACTTTCACCAAATTATTCAATAATTTATTTAAAAAATTATTGTTTCAACACCATATTCTATCAACATGTTTGTTTTAACCCTGACCCATTTATGCATCAGAGGATTATGCCCTATACATGCAACAATCAAATTATCCCTATAAATCCAATGCCACCTTGGCTGCTACCGCAATCTGGAACAATACTTGAGTAATCCCACGCGTTAATTCCACGACTTTGGTTTGTACTTTAGGAAGAACTAAAATTTCATCCCCCTGTTGAATCTTATAACGCTTACTGACCAGTTCAGACTCACCATTTTGATGAATCACCACCAGTTTTGATTTATTCGACTTCTGAGTAAAGCCACCGACCTGATCAATATACGATGCCGCAGTCATATTCGGTTGCCATACCACCCCATTCGGGAAAGTGACTTCACCGTGGATCATAATGACTGAGGTTTTTTCTGGAATATTTAGAATATCGCCATTTTCCAAAATCACATCATCAAAATCTTTAGGATTCAAGACCACTTGGCCTTTAGGCTGAATCGTACGGGCTTTGGCAATAAACTGTTTGACCAACTCGGCATCTTTTACGCGTAGATTAGCCTCTTCTTGCGTGGTAGAGCGTACAGAAAGTGTTGCTTCTTCAAGTTTATCTAAAGAAACGTTTAACATTTCCTTTTGTCGCTTAGCAACCGATGGACGGAAAAGCTGTAAGGCATCCATCTCTGATAGAGTATTTGGCTGAATCTGCTTCATGACTTCTGACAGTTTTGAACCATAAGGTAGTACCACTGCATGGGCACCATTATGTGCGCCCTCAATCCGTACCTGAATAGTGCCTGCAAAGCGATCCGCCGTAACAGTTAAAATATCCCCATCTTCAATCACCACATTATTGGCAGCAGAGAGTGGATAGTATTCACTGCGATACTCTGTACCCTGACGGCGCATAATACTGACATTGGTCGCGCCTGGTTTCAGTTTTGCTACTGATAACGCCTGAGCAACAGTGACTTCAGGAACGTTAAATTCAAAGTCATAGGCATTAAATACTTCACCCGACACCGAGAAGGTATGGCTACGCGGCGCTACCACAATTACATCGCCATCACGGAAGCTATAAGGCTGTAGTTTGCCTGCAATTAAAAAGTCATAGAGATTGACGTATTGCTTGAGCTGCCCATTACGCATAATGCGGATATCGACATAGCTACCACGTTGTGCATCAACTCCACCAGCACGGTCCAGATATGCCAGTACGCTATCATTGGCGACACCACCATAAGCACCAGGTTGATTCACAAAGCCGGTGACCATGACTTTCACGGGTTGCGACAGAACCAAGGCTGCATAGACGCCAACATTGGCGACATAGGTTTTACGGACATAGCCTTCAATCAAAGACTGCAGTCGGCCATTGGTCGTACCAGCCACTTTGACAGGTCCTACATTTGGAATAAAAATATTACCTTGCGGATCAACGGTTAACGTCCCAGCAAACTGATATGCGCCCCATAAGCGTAAATTAATATTATCACCAGGATTCAGCACATAGCTGTCATTAAAGGTTGAACCAGCTGTGCTGGCAAAGGCCCCTTTAAATAGCTGTTCACCAAACATCTTGGTTGCTGTTGGATATTTGAGTGCGCTACTGGGCGAAAGCCCAACCACCGATTGACTAGGTAGAATTGTATTATCTGTGGGATTAATATTTGCTTGTAAAAGATCCTGAGTTAATTCTTGTGGCAGAAGTGTCTTGGTATCGGCAGGAAAACTATGAAATGATGACATCGCAAGCGTACTGATGATTAATATCTTTTTCATTGTGCTTACTCCTTATGCTCACGGATAATCGAGTAAATCAACATCGTGATACCAAATAAAATATTTAAAACCAAGAAATATGTTGCGATTAGATAAAGAATACGTGGGTAAAGTGCATCTTGTGCTAGCTCTGGTGTTGAAATAACAACTAACTTCTTGAGCTTACGTGATGCATCCAAGCGTGCTTTTTCTAGTGAGGCTAAAGAAATCTTATATAAATCTGTAGAGAATTCCACATTGGCTTTTAATGCTTCAAAATCAGCCACGCTTTTATTCAGTTTACTGGTATTTGGTGAAGTCAATTTGGCATTTTCATCAGCAATTTGCTTTTGTACTGCTTCAATTTGACTGCGAATTGCCACCACCTGAGGTGCTGTTTCATTTAAATAACTTAAAGAGGTTCTTTCCTCTGTACGCAACTGTGCCAAGTTCGACTCTAGGCTAGCAACCACTGTTGCAACCGCTTGGGCTTGCGCCTGTGGGTCAAACATCTGGTTTTTATTTTGATAATCCAACAAAGTGTCTCGTGAAGCATCTAATTGTTCTTTCGCCTCATTCAATTGCTTTTCGGCAAATTTTAGTTGCTCTTCAGCAATTTGTTGTGAAAGATCATTAATAAAAGCTTCACTATTTTTTAGAATTTCTTGGTTGAGACGTAAGGCAAATTCTGAACTAAAGCCCTGTGATGCAATGGTCAACATCATGGTTTTTTCATCTAAGTCTACATTCACCCGGCTGTTAAAATACTTAACCAAATCCTCAACTGATGCATCTGAACTAAGCCCAAAAATAGGATCCGTTTGCATCATAAAAGCTTTACGTAAATTAAGCTTTTTATCGAGGATTTCCACCATATTACGGGACGTAATATAGGCGGTTAAAATATGTGCATCCTCACTATTAGTATTGCTGACACCAAGTAATGTACTAAGTCCTGTTGATGCAGAAGTGCCTGAGACCTCACCGACTTGTTTAACTAATAAGGTAGATTGAGAAACGAAACGCTCTTGAGCAAAAAAAACCAAATAAGCAATAATTAACAATAGCGGCAACATCACAATCATGATGTAACTGATCACTAGACCTTTATTTGTTATTGATCGCATATGCTTTATAGACCTCTATTGCTTCTGCAATATCTTCAAAAAATTCTGCTTGCCCGTTCCGCATTAAAAAAGCCACATCGCAATTGCGGGTTAAATCATTGAGATCATGGGATACCATAATAATATTGGATTTCTGTTTTAGCTCATCCAACAAAGCTTGGCTTTTCTTCCTAAAATTAGCATCACCCACGGCACCAGTTTCATCGAGCAAGTAATAATCAAAATTAAAAGCCATACTAAGGCCAAAACCAATTCGCCCCCGCATACCGGAGGAATAACTTTTAATTGGCATATCAAAGTATTTACCAATATCAGCAAAAGACTCCACAAATGCAATAACTTGATCCACTTCTTCTTCATGACTTAGATAGAGTCTAGCCACAAAGCGAACATTCTGGCGTGCAGTTAAGCTACCCTGAAAACCACCAGATAAAGCAACAGGCCAAGAAATAGTTTTATTGGTTACGACTTTGCCACTATCAGCAAAATCGATACCGCCAATAATTCTAAGTAAGGTACTTTTGCCTGCGCCATTTTTTCCTAAAATTGCTACACTTTTATTTTCTGGAAGTACAGCATGTAAATCTTTAAAGACGTAATGGCGCCCTTTTGGAGTTACATAAGACTTAGTCAAATTGCGAAGTTCGATCATTTTGACTTCACCATTTGTTGCTCAAATCGTTTATATAACAATAATCCTAAAAATATAGATCCAATAATCCATTCCAATACATATGTTAAAGAAACTCCTTGAACCAATGGATAATTTGGAGCAACCGCATGACGCATTAACTCTAATATGTGAATCACTGGATTCCATAGTAAATACTGCTGATATTCATATGGAATTAAGTGAATGCTATACACTACTGCAGACAAAAAATACAATATCAGAAAAAGCATTGGTATAAATTTATTAAGTTCCTGTGAAATATTACCAATCACCATAAAAACTAATGCTAAACCACAACTTAGTAAGCTTAACAGCACCCAACACCCTAATAATGCAGGGAGCGCCTGAAAACTGATATGAAATCCCAGCCAAAGTAACAATGCACTAAAAAATAAATAAGCAATAAAATGCAAAAATAGCTCTAGAAAACTACGAGCAATCAAAGTATCTATGGGTTTTACAGGACGATAGCTGAATAAGCCTTGGTTAGCTTGAACTGCACCTAAAGATTGGCTGACAGTGGTTCTAAATAAGAAAAAGGGAATGATGCCATTTACTAAGAAAACCTCAAATTCTATCCCTGGTATAACGTGGCTAAAACTCCCAAACAAAATCAACAAGAAACCAATATGCAAGGCGGGTTCAAGCAAAATCCATACATAACCAAGACGATATTGACCAAACCGGGTTTGCAACTCGCGTAAAAAAAGCGCACGAACTGCCGCATACATGACTTGCAGTCCGCCACGGGGTTTTAACCGTGGTAATCCTTTTAAACTGGATGTTTGCTCATCCATTCGACCCCCTGTTAGTGCTTAATCTTTGCACTAGCCTTATTTTGCAGCGAAGCTTAAATTATTTTTTCGAAAAGTTAAAGTTTCAAAATGTTCCATAATTTATGAATACGAGAAAGTTCTTCTATTAAAAAAATGTCAAATTACGGCACGGATTAGAGCAGAAGAGATCAGTAGATCACACAGATAACTAAAATACATATCTTTCAAAAAGTTATAAACCAAAAGTCAACCACCCCAATGTGCAAGGTAGGGAAAAATAGTGTAGTGAATTGTTATTTCAATAACAATTCACATAATTAAGTTACTCGTCTTCGTCGTAAATATAGCTCATACAACCCCAACCATCATACTCGCCATTGAACTCTTTGGCGATCTTGGTCATCCATTCTTCCAAGTCTTCAATATCTTCATACTCCAAAATCATGTTGACATGGATATTGAGCACCCAAAGATCAGAACCATCTGAATGGACTTCTTCCTGAAAAAGTGAAATTTTTTGTTCTTGGTGTAAAAGATGCAAGGCACATTTTTCAACCTGCTCTTGTTTTTCAAAAACAATCGAAAATTCGACTTCATGTGGCTCGTTGAGTTCATTACCATCTTCAACCATCTGCCATAGCACGTTGCCATTATCATTGTCTGGGAATTGGTCATAGTCGCGAGTCATATAAATATCCTTTGTTGTGTTTTGGACTTGATATTTGGCTATAGATTAACCGATTTTTATGTCATTTTTTAGACGGATTAATAGCAATATTGTAGTCAAAAAACGATCAAAGTAAACGTCCTGAGACTCCTGTGTCTCAACGTAATACGATGCCCAGTACGATCTGATCAAGGCAAGCTATGCCATTTTCATAGATCGGTTCTGCATAGTCTCTAAACACATCTCGCTCAATATGTGACAGACGAAATCCACATTTCTGATAAAGCGCCAATTGATCCAGACTGGAGTTGCCCGTTTTGACCCATAATGTTTGGATATTTTGTTCTCTGGTATTTTCAATGGCAAATTGAATCAAAGCTTTGGCAAGCCCCTGTTTTTGATAGCGTGAATCTACGGCTAGATTTTTAATTTCAGCTTGATCATCTGTTCTAAATAAACAAAGTTGCGCAATGATCTGTGCCTGATCATTCAACATGACGAACAGATTCGACTGCAATAAATAAGTTAAGACCTGCTGCCAGCTTGGATCAGCCTCTAATAAAAGTGGCTTTAATTGCAGTTGCTGTATCTCTGAGAGTGCTGTCCATTCAGACTGCTGAATCGAATACATGCGCTGGCCTATTTCTGGTCGTGTTTAGAACTTTAGCTCAGAATGGAGTTCAACTGCATGCTTTTTTAATGGATGTTGAAATGCCAAATAAGCCGCATGCAGCGCCATCCGTTTTAAATGAAATTTGGCAGGTTCAGGATGATAGAGTTTATCGCCCATAATTGGATGGCCGATGTGCATCATATGCACGCGTAATTGATGGGAACGGCCTGTGACTGGTTCTAAGCGAACACGACTTTGATCCGTTACTGCATCATATTGCATGAGCTGAAATAGGGTCTTAGCGGGCTTACCCAACTCAAAGTGCACCATCTGGCGCGGACGGTTTTCCCAATCGGTAATCAGCGGGACTTCCACAGTGCCCTCTGGCTGAATCTGTCCCTGTACTAAGGCCACATAGTATTTTTTGACAGTACGTGCCTGAAACATTTTACTAATGGCCACCTCTGCATCACGGTGTTTGGCAAACATGAGTAAGCCCGAAGTTGCCATATCCAGACGATGCGTGACTTTGGCAGCAGGGTATTTTTCTAAAACCCGTAAATAGGCACTGTCCTGATGTTCAGGTAAACGTCCCATCACTGACAATAGCCCAGCAGGCTTATTGATCACCAGCAAATCATCATCTTCATAGATGATCTCTAAAGGATCTTGTGGCGGTGTATAAATAAAATTGTCGTTTAGAGCCATGGCAACAGAACAAATGCAATCAGGTACAGGATGGGGAGTGATTATAGTTGCGCCAACGGCTTTCGCAACCGCTGATTTTCCTCATCACTGTCACAATCAAGACGGTGTTTTTAAGCCCTTGCCCAAACCTTGTTTATAGATCTCTTCTAATGTAGCAATGTCCCGATTTAAAAACGCAATCAAATAATCTTTGACACGCGCCAAGCTCAATTGTTTAAACGAAATACTGTCTTTGCTTTTACGTGTGACCAAACCAAACAGATCTTTTTTAGGAATAATGACTGGAATATCACTGTCCAGTTTGAATTCAAGCTGCTGTGACTTGGCATAGGCATCAAGGGTAATGGAAATGGTCTGTTCTGTCCGATGATCGCTGACAATAAAACTGGTATCGACACCATTGAGTTGTAATTGACGAACCAAGTGCTGACGCCAAGTCATCTCGTCAAACTTGGTTAAAATCGTTGCCAAATCAAAGCGACCAACATGATCGATGTCATTGTGATTCATTTGATGTGGATAGCGGATTTTAAGCTCGAACTCATTCATTATAGTGCTGACCTATAGCTGTGATTTTTTGATTTATTAATATAAAAATAATTATATCACTTTGTTTTTTAATATAAAAATATCGACTTATATTCACAATATTCAGATTACAGGATTGGTTTCACACTCAGTTTTAGTTTTATTGATCTAGTTTTTATTATTTTGATCGAATTATTGATGTTCTCTTCAATTAAATTTTTTAGGGTATCAAGGGAAAACAGAGGTTGTTTACTTCAACACCTATGACTTTGTAAGCCATAACCTTTGCCTATAAACTTTTGATCTATAGCGTCCTAAGCCGAATCGAGACCTTTTGGGTTCGTACACACTTGCTTTATAAGCATCGGTGCATGCTACTCTTTTCGATCCCTTTCACACCCTTGAGACATAGTTTAGGCAGATCACGGCGGGATTGTTTTCCTAAAAACTGCTATTTTTAGCAATCAATGAAATAATTTTGCATACTACATTACAAAAGTTAAAATATTTCCCATATCTAACAAAAAACTACGATTTATATTCCGATAAAATCAAATTTACATGTGTATTTTTTCAAATAGAGCTTCTCATCTAAGCCCAAATCACCATAATCGCTGCTACAATCACTAGCCACAGGCCTAAATGATCAGTTTTAGCGAGCTTTTCTTTAAAAAAGAAGGCTGAGATTAATAAACTGAATAGAATTTCGACCTGACCTAGCGTTTTCACAATCGCCACAGTCTGCATACTCATGGCACTAAACCAGCCGACGGACGCCAAAAAGCTACAGATACTCACTCTTAAGGTTAAGCCAACACGTTGCCACATTTTAAACAATGTCGGGCGGCTGAAAAATCCGAGATAGACCAACAGC
The DNA here is from genome assembly GCF_002292065.1 of Acinetobacter sp. UBA991. Classification (NCBI taxonomy): domain Bacteria; kingdom Pseudomonadati; phylum Pseudomonadota; class Gammaproteobacteria; order Moraxellales; family Moraxellaceae; genus Acinetobacter; species Acinetobacter sp. UBA991. The sequence goes on from NZ_DBBF01000014.1 coordinate 87,369, forward strand.
ACGATACATTGAAAGCTGATTAGGCTGCACAATACCCATGCAGCGCGATGCAAGAATGGCAACATGCTCAGTTCTAAACTGGCTTCGCGCACCAATAAAGAGGTAATGGCAAAACACAGGCCACTCCCGAGCCCAATCATCAAGGTTTTAAAGGACAGATCGGACTGTTGCTTGCCTTTACTGAGTAAAAATACCGCAAGCCCTCCAATCACCACCCCAATCCAACCCCAAGTACTGAGATGTTCCTGTAAAAATAAAACACCAACTAGAGCTGCCAAGATCGCTTCACTTTTGGCCAGTCCCACCCCAATGGCATAGTTCTTTTGTTGAAACAGTTTGACCATCAATGCTGTGGCATAGATCTGACTAATGCCTGCAATCACGATATACAGCCAGAATTTATCGGAAAAATGCACTGATGCTGTAACCGGTTGATGCCAATAGAGAAAGGCCAAATAGCTAAATGCAAAGATCGGTGAAAAGATAAATCTCGCGAGTGTGGTGCCATAGACATCCACGCTGGTACTGAGTTGTTTTTGAAATGCATTGCGCCAAGCCTGCATAAATGCAGCCATGAGAGTAAATAGAATCCAAGTAAGCATCATAAGCTTGAACGCAATATTATAATTGCCGCTAATTTACGCTGTTCTGACTGGTTTTTCGATGGCAATCTTCAGACTCAGCTGTCCGACCTCAGATTTCCTAGCGAAAATCGCGAATTGGCATAACGATTGTTTCAATCGACCTGCTATGATTTCTTCTTGCTCATTTCAGTCAGTAAGTCGAGCTGTATTTCCTGAATTTTTGCCAGTCTATCCCATTGATGCATGAGCAGATGATCCATTTTCTCATGTAAATTATGGATTTCCAGCTCTGCTTTGAGATTCACCTTGTAGTCATTTTCTGAGCGTAAACGGTCTTTAGCTTCCTGACGGTTTTGGCTCATCATAATAATCGGGGCTTGTACTGCAGCCAAACAAGATAAAATCAGATTCAACAGAATAAAGGGATAAGGGTCCGCAGGATGTTTGACCATAACCACGGTATTGACCAAAATCCAAATCGCCAGAAAAGCGGCAAAACAAATCAGAAAGGTCCAACTGCCACCAAATGACGCGATTTTATCTGCCAATCGTTCACCTAAGGTCCAATCTTGATCAAATTTAGTTTCTATATTCTTATTAATTAAATCATGATGTTGCATACTCTGTAATACATCATTCTCCAAATTTGAAACCTCACCTTGTTCTGAGTTTAGCAGTGAATGGACATATTGCATTCGATACTTGGTTAAATCGGGTAGACAAATATAATCCTGCAAAGTCCATTCAGGATAATCCTGAGCAATTTCTTCTGTAATGACCCGACGTAGCGTTCCAAGTGGGATCAAATTTTTGATAGAAAAGCTTTTTTTACAAATGATGCAGTTTTGACACTCTGTTTTCCCATTCATGCCCTATCCTCTCTTTGTGAGATTTATTCATTGATCTGGTTATTGTTATTAAATTTTATCCTGCGGCATCGAGTTGCCCATGATGCTTTTGTAAGCTTAAGCCGAAAGATCATATTCTAGAGCAGCTTTAAAGCAAGATAAGGCGCGAGACCCAATAATAAGATACCGATTTTATAGATTGCCATCCCGCTGTAATGAATCGCATCAAATTGCTGTTCAGACAATTTGAACCAATGCCCATGCAACCGTTTGATCGAATCTTTTGCAAAAATAAAAGCCAAAAACCAGATAATTAAAACGATATAATTCAAGATCGCCGTATAAAGAAAAAATTGTGTAAGTTGGAAAGTATTCATGTCGATTTCCCTCTATTTTTTATAGTTGTTATTTTAAGCACCTTTTATGATACAAAACTTAAAATACTTCCCCAATGCTCGATGCTTTATACAAATCCAATAGGCGGCAACAATCATCAAAATAATCACCAATTTTTAAAAACTTAAATCATCAAAGTCCTTTATTTTGGATAGATAAATCGGCACCTGATTGATTTTGCTCCATGTTTCTTTAAACCGTGGATCTTGTTCTGGGTCTTGGCTTAAATTTTCACGAAAAACTTTTTTGCCTGTTAAAAAATTAATACTGGTTTCACTTTGAATGAGTGGACCATGATTGCTTGAATTATCATAACCAATCAGGCGCAGATCATTGCCTTCCAAGCGAAATAGATAACGCCAATAACCATAACGTCCATGCGAATAATAAACGCTCAGCAGATTATTTTTAATTTCCATCCATAGCTCGGGTGGGAAATAGACACCGCCATCTTCATTTTCAGAGCTAAAACAATTGAGATTGCTGACAATAGCTTTGTATTTGCCTTTTTCATTCAGCAATACAATCACACCGCGACGGTTACGATCTAAATGTCCATAATATTCATGTTCAACCAAGGCTTTGGGATCGGTGGCTTTGACGATCAGCACCACATCCTTCAAGCCATCTTTATTCAGATCGCCTTCAATCGCTTTAAAGAGTTGGTATTTTGCAGGGATATAGGCTTGATAGGTGACTTTATCTTGACCTAATTTAATTTCTTCCTCTGTCGGTTGTTCTTGGGCAAAGCTGACTTGCGGCAATGCAGATAGGCTTAAAAAGCCGAATAAGGCGGCAATGAGTTGAGTCTTTATCATCTTTTTATCTCATCATTCAGGTGGTTATTGATGCTATTTCTTTTATAAACAATGACTGAATTTCTCTTGGCATTTTGCGCGAATTCAACCTGCGGCAACAATCTTCAAACTCATGACCCGTCCTTAAAAACTTAAATAATCAAACTCTTTAATTTTCGATAGATAGATTGGGGCTGGATTAATTTTACTCCATTTCTCCTTAAATTTTGGCTCACCTTCAAAGTCTTGACTTAAATTGTCACGAATAACTTTCTTTGCTGTTAAAAAGTTAATACTGGTTTGGCTTTCAATATAAGGCCCATGATTGCTTGAATTGTCATAACCAATCAGACGTAGATCATTGCCTTCCAAGCGAAATAGATAACGCCAATAGCCATAGCGTCCATGGGCAAAGTGTACATTCAGCACATTATTGTTAATTTCTAAGCGTATATCAGGGGCGAAATAAACACCACCGTCTTCATTTTCCGAGTAAAAACAACTTAAGTTACTGACAATTGGCTTGTATATGCCTTTTTCACGGAGCAATACAATCACGCCACGGCGGTTAATATCGATACGACCACGGTACTCATGTTCAACAAAATCTTTGGGATCGGTTGCTTTCACCGTCAGCACGACATCGTTTATGCCATCTTTATTCAAGTCACCTTCAATGGCTTTAAATAAACGATATTTTGCAGGGATATAGGCTTGATACGTGACTTGGTCTTGGCTTAATTTAAGCTCTTCCGCTGTTGGTTGTTCTTGAGCAAAGCTGAGTTGTGGCAGTATCGCTAAGCCTGATAATACGAATAATGCGGCAATCACTTGAGCTTTCATAAGTCCACCATTTTTGATATGGAATGATATTGATACCCAATATCCGCTTCCAAATAATCAAACTAAGATTTCCTATATTGTTTTATTTAAGACATATCTTTGAATCACTTGATCTAAAGTAATTTCAGAATGCAGACAACCGCTATTTGCTTGAATCACTTTTGCAGAAGCCAGATTGGCTTTATAGCAATGTATATGCAATTGCGTTAAGCCCAATCCCCATGCTTCCTGAATAGTAAGTTCCAGCAACTTAGCGCCAAAGTTTTGTCTGCGTCTAGAAGGACGAATCCCTAAACCAACATGCCCACCACAATATTTAATTTCTGCATTGAGCTGAGGTCGTAAATTAGATACCCCGATAATTTCATTATCGTCTACTAACCAATAGGTCATATTGGCAACATGTCCCTCTTGTAAAGACTGCCCTTTTTCATATTGTTCTAATTTATGCAAAAACTTGTCAAAATCTGTGTGATCAAAGTCTAGTGTTAGTGGATAACGTTCTTCATCAGCAAGTTCATTAATATAGTCGTTATAACTCTGTTTAAACCTTGCGTGAGGTTTTACCAAACGAAGTGACATCTACTCATTACTCCTAAAGAAGCGTTTTTATTATCTGTATTCACAATATAAAAATGATAGATTTGAAAATATAAGCTTATAGTGAATGAGTGACTTGCTCTTGGCGTTTTGAACGAATCCAGCGTGCAGCAATGATAATAAAAATAATCACCAAGACCGTAATCACCACAGGCATGATAAAAGCCAAAATCGACAATACGATTGAGCCAATCAACTCACCGGTCGAGATCACAAAATTCCCCAGCCCACCTGTGGTTGCCGTCGAAACCCCACGTGCCGCAACCGTACTCATTTGCACCACACCTGCGGTTCCGCCACCGACAATCAGTGCCGCGGCCCAAGTGGCAAACTGGGACATTTCACCACTGCTCACCGCCATCGTTGTGACCGTTCCTGCGACCACAGCCGCAGGTGTCGCAATGGTATCTAATAAGTTATCTACCCACGGTACATAATAGGCTGCGATTTCACAAATCGTGGCAAAACCCAGTGCCAGACATACTGATGGGATGGCTAACCACTCAAAGCCTTGAGCAGGTTGATACCATCCCATTAAGGTGGCAATGCTCATCGCCAATAGCGGCACAAAGACACGAAAACCACAAGCTGCGCTGAGTCCAACGCCAATACAAAGTCCTAAAATTGTTTCCATCATGGATTACCTTTCTATGCCTATGACAGGTCTTGTTATTTACATCTTATTTTTAAGGTAACAAAAAGCCCTATCAAGGGATAGGGCTTTTATTCAAACAGTGGGTAACTGTTTGGTATTTTGCGGCTTAGGCATTCTTACTGTTGAATTGATTGCCAAGGCATTTGGTACACGGAGGTAAACGATCAGTACCAATTTCTAAATAGGTGCGGTGTCCGCATTGAACACAAAAATAGAAGCCTGTTCCAGGTTTTTCGCCAGCAGTGACCATCTTTGCTCTCCATAGATTTTAGAAATGGTACATATACTATAGCGTGATAGTTTTGATTATTTATTGACCTTTCCGACAAGTGGTGATGTCGGAAAAGTGAAGAATGATGCTTAATTAAAATTTAAACGAGTTATAAGGGATTCGATACCCAATTTTCCACACGCAATCCATCAACACGTAAAAACTCTTTTTCATTATTGGTGACCATTACCCAATTATTTGCTCTGGCGTGCGCTGCAAGCCATAAATCATTAGATCCAATGATCTGACCTTTAGAAGAAAGCGCTTGACGTATTTGCGCATAATGATCCGCAACATATTCATCTAATTCGGCAACTTGAATCATTGAGGTAAACTCATCAATGACTTTTAATGCTTTTTCTTTGCTTTGACTTTTTTCAGCACCAAAACGTAGTTCGCCCAAGCTAATCACCGAGATTAAAATATTCCGATTGGGAAGATGTTTTTCAAAATGCTGGCGGACACTTTCAGGCTGATGTTTGCTGATATAGATACAAATATTGGTATCCAATAAATATTGTGTCTGCATTAGAATTCTTCTCGTTCTTGTGGTGGTTGATCCACTCTTTCTTCTGCATAAAAATCATCTGGCATTTGTGCCAATACATTGAATAAGCGTTCCGCGGTAATTGGCTTTTCACGTAGGATCACTTCATCACCACGGCGAAATATTTCAACTTCTGCGCCTTCAAATCGAAATTCTTTAGGTAAACGAATCGCTTGACTGCGGCCGGTCATAAAAACTTTTGCGGTCGACATTGTCGCTACTCCAACCATTCTGGTATATACCTTATGATAGATACTATTTGATCACTTTAGCAACAACATTTTATCAAAATAGATAAAGCCAAACCTAGCTAAATGCTTAACGTCATTCATCCTCAAAATTTAAAAAAAGATTAAGCCAGATTTCTTTTATATATAAAAATAAAAGACCCTACACGAAGTAGAGTCTTTTTATCACAATCTCGATCTAAGGCATCAAGCCACTTGACCTTCTAAAAAGTCTTGTGCAAAACGCTGTAATACCCCACCCGCTTCATAAACAGAAACTTCTTCTTCTGTATCTAGGCGACAGGTTACAGGCACTTCAACGATCTCTTCTTTACCATCCGCTGTAGCACGCTCAATCACTAAAGTTAAAGTTGAACGTGGCGCAATATTACCAATCACGCTATACAGCTCAGTACCATCCAGCTTTAAAGTTTTACGGTTTACACCAGCTTTAAACTCAAGCGGTAAAACACCCATACCCACTAAGTTAGTACGGTGAATACGCTCAAAACCTTCGGCAACAATCGCCTCAACCCCTGCAAGACGAACACCTTTTGCTGCCCAGTCACGGCTTGAACCCTGTCCATAATCCGCACCCGCCACAATGATTAACGGTTGCTTACGATTCATGTAGGTTTCAATCGCTTCCCACATCCGCATCACTTCGCCTTCTGGCTCGACACGCGCTTTTGAACCTTGTTTAATGCTGCCGTCTGAACGAACCACCATTTCATTAAACAGTTTCGGGTTAGCAAATGTGGCACGTTGTGTGGTTAAGTGATCACCACGATGGGTTGCATAAGAGTTAAAGTCTTCCTCAGGCACACCCATTTTCGCCAAATATTCGCCAGAAGCACTGTCTAACACAATCGCATTCGATGGAGACAAGTGATCGGTAGTGATGTTGTCACCCAAGATCGCAAGCGGACGCATGTTAGCTAAAGTACGTGGTGCAGCCAACGCCCCTTCCCAATATGGAGGACGGCGAATATAGGTACTCATTGGACGCCAATCATATAGTGGGCTCGCAGCTTCTTCATTAACACCCAAATCAAACATCGGAATGTAGATTTTACGGAACTGTTCAGGTTTCACGGCTTCTTTGACGAGCGCATCAATTTCAGCATCCGAAGGCCAGATATCTTTCAGATAAATTGGATTGCCATCTTTGTCATTTCCAAGCGAATCTGTTTCGATGTCAAAACGAATGGTTCCTGCAATCGCATAGGCTACAACCAACGGCGGAGATGCCAAGAACGCTTGTTTTGCGTATGGATGGATACGGCCATCAAAGTTACGGTTACCCGAAAGTACTGCAGTCGCGTATAAGTCACGCTCAATGATTTCTTGTTGAATCACGGGATCAAGTGCGCCTGACATCCCATTACAGGTGGTACATGCATAGGCGACGATACCAAAACCAAGTTTCTCAAGATCACCCAACACACCCGCTTCTTCTAAATACAGCGCAGCTGCCTTAGAACCTGGTGCAAATGATGATTTCACCCAAGGTTTACGTACCAAGCCCAGCTCATTGGCCTTACGTGCCAATAGACCAGCAGCAACCGTGTTACGAGGGTTTGAGGTATTGGTACATGAGGTAATTGCAGCAATAATCACGGCACCATCAGGAATTAAACCTTCTGCTTCTTGTGCCTTGGCAAGATCCAAATTCCCTGCAATGCCTTTGGCTTTCAAATCAGCCGTAGAGACACGTGCATGCGGGTTTGATGGCCCTGCAATGTTACGAGTCACCGTTGAAAGATCAAAACGAAGTACACGTGGGTACTCAGCTTTGGTCATATCTGATGCCCAAAGACCGATTTCTTTTGCATACTGCTCAACCAAAGCCACTTGCGCATCTTCACGGCCCGTCAAGCGTAAATAGTCGATGGTGTTCTGGTCGATATAGAACATCGCCGCAGTTGCGCCATATTCAGGCGTCATATTTGAGATGGTGGCACGGTCGCCTACCGACATGCTGTCAGCACCTTCACCAAAGAACTCTAGGTAAGCACCAACGACACGTTCTTTACGCAAGAACTCAGTCAATGCCAACACGATATCCGTTGCAGTAATGCCTGCTTGACGCTGACCTACAAATTCAACCCCGATGATGTCTGGAAGACGCATCCAAGACGCGCGGCCAAGCATCACGTTTTCAGCTTCTAAACCACCCACACCGACTGAAATCACGCCAAGCGCATCGGTATGTGGCGTATGTGAATCGGTACCGACACAAGTATCCGGGAATGCCAAGCCGTCACGATTTTGAATCACTGGAGACATTTTCTCCAAGTTGATCTGATGCATGATGCCGTTACCCGCAGGGATCACGTCAACATTTTTAAAAGCGGTTTTAGTCCACTCAATAAAGTGAAAACGGTCTTCGTTGCGACGGTCTTCGATTGCACGGTTTTTCTCAAACGCGTCTGGGTCAAAGCCACCGAATTCAACTGCCAAAGAGTGATCCACGATCAACTGGGTTGGAACCACAGGATTCACTTTGGAAGGATCACCGCCTTTGTCTGCAATCGCATCACGCAAACCAGCAAGATCTACCAATGCGGTTTGACCCAAGATGTCATGACAGACCACACGTGCTGGATACCATGGAAAATCGAGATCCTGACGGCCTTCGATCAACTGGATTAAATAGGCCGTTAAATTCTCGGCATCCGCTTTACGCACCAGCTGTTCAGCGAGTACTTTCGAGGTGTATGGCAGCTTTTCGTATGCGCCTGGCTGAATATCTTCAACGGCTTGACGCACGTCATAATATTCGAGCTGGGTACCTGCCAGCGGTTTACGATATTTTGTGTTCATTAACCACGCTCCGCCAATGGTTTGAATTCAAGATTTTCAGGGCCAGTATAGTTGGCACTTGGACGAATGATTTTGCCATCCTGACGCTGTTCAATCACGTGTGCAGACCAGCCCGCTGTACGTGCAATCACGAATAATGGCGTGAACATTGCTGTTGGTACACCCATCAAGTGATAGCTCACCGCACTGAACCAGTCGAGATTCGGGAACATGTTCTTCACTTCTTTCATCACCGCTTCTAAACGTTCAGCGATCAGATACATCTTGGTATTTTCTTGCGCTTCAGCAAGTTCACGCGCCACTTGCTTAATCACTTCGTTGCGTGGATCAGAAACGGTATAGACCGGGTGACCAAAACCGATTACCACTTCTTTTTTCTCTACACGACTACGAATGTCGGCTTCTGCTTCATCTGCATTGTCATAACGTTGTTGAATCACGAACGCCACTTCATTGGCACCACCATGTTTAGGGCCACGCAGCGCACCGATACCGCCTGTGATTGCCGAGTACATGTCTGAACCTGTCCCTGCAACGACACGAGAGGTAAATGTAGATGCGTTAAACTCATGCTCTGCATATAGAATCAATGAGGTGTGCATGGCTTGAATCCATTCTTCCGATGGCGCTTCACCATGCAATAGATGCAAGAAATGCGCAGCAATCGAATCATCATTGGTTTCAACTTCGATACGACGACCATTGTTGCTGAAGTGGTACCAGTACAACAACATTGAGCCTAAGCTTGCCATCAATTTATCAGCAATGTCTTTTGCGCCGGCTTCGTTATGGTCTTCGTGTTCTGGGGTTAAGCAACCCAATACAGATACACCCGTACGCATCACATCCATTGGGTGTGCAGATGGTGGCAGTTGCTCTAGTGCGGTTTTCAATGCTGCGGGTAAACCACGGAGTGCTTTTAATTTTGCTTTATAGGCTTTGAGTTCGGCTTTGTTTGGGAGTTTGCCGTGTACAAGAAGGTGTGCCACTTCTTCAAATTGGCTGCCGACGGCAAGGTCAAGAATGTCATAGCCGCGGTAGTGTAAGTCGTTTCCGCTGCGGCCTACGGTACAGAGTGCAGTGTTGCCTGCGACTTGTCCGCTGAGTGCAACTGATTTTTTTGGTTTGAAGCCTGTTGGCGTTTCATTACTGCTCATAAGATTGTCCTTTTTATATATCCTTAGGTGAATTTCGTAGCGGTGTCATACCGAACTCTCATCTTATTTGAGGATAAGCCTTCGGCTGGACTTACTTTTGATGGATCAAAAGTAAGCAAAAATCCTTTGTTGGCCTGACGGTACGTCCTTGCTACCGCAGCCCAACGTGGCAGCATCCATGCCGCCTTCACGATCATTAAGACTTTCATGAAACTGATAAAAATACTCTTTTTATCTCTACTCGAAAGTCTTCAATTCGTGAAATCCCTCTCCCTCTGGGGAGGTTAGGAGGGGGTGAAACTACTTATTCTTCGCAAAAGTTCCATCAAGATATTGTTCAAACGCGTGGTAGTTAATGCGTTCATACAATTCTTGACGGGTTTGCATGGTATCAACCACATTCTTTTGTGTGCCTTCTTTACGTAAAGTCTCATAAACATTTTCTGCGGCCTTATTCATGGCACGGAATGCAGACAGTGGATAGAGCGCAATGCTAACATCGGCAGAAGCCAATTCTTCCGTAGTAAATAATGGGGTTGAACCAAACTCAGTGATATTGGCTAAAACGGGTACTTTGGTCAGATCTGCAAATTGCTTATACATGGCCAATTCAGTGATCGCTTCGGGGAACAGCATGTCTGCACCCGCTTCGATATACGCCCCTGCACGGTCAATTGCAGCTTGTAAGCCTTCAACTGCAAGTGCATCGGTACGTGCCATGATCACAAAGCTGTCATCGGTACGTGCATCGACCGCGGCTTTAATACGATCGACCATTTCTTGTTGAGTTACGATGGCTTTATTCGGACGGTGACCACAACGTTTAGCGCCGACTTGATCTTCAATATGCATTGCAGCAGCACCGAACTTGATCATCGACTTGGTGGTACGCGCAATATTAAACGCAGAAGCACCGAAACCTGTGTCAACATCAACCAATAATGGCAGATCACAGACATCGGTAATGCGGCGTACATCAGTCAATACATCATCAAGGTTACTGATACCCAAATCAGGTAAACCCAAAGAACCTGCAGCCACACCACCACCTGACAAATAGATCGCCTTGTAGCCTGCGCGTTTTGCCAATAATGCATGGTTAGCATTGATCGCACCCACCACTTGTAATGGTTTTTCATTTGCGACCGCGTCGCGGAATAGCTGACCAGCAGACTGTTTAGCCATGTTGTTGTTCTCCTTGATTTTGTAGCAATGTTTGCTCAACAATTTTGTAAGATGCATTGATGTGACGATGCATCAGCATTTCGGCAAGTTCACCGTCACCTTCAGCAATCGCATCTAATATGCGGATATGTTCATCCCAAGCTTTACTTGGGCGATCTGGGGTATTTGAAAACTGAATGCGATACATCCGGATGAGGTGATACAGCTCATCGCATAACATTTTTTCTAAGGTTTTATTGCCACTGCTTTTGATAATGCAGTAATGGAAATCGTCTTGGCCTTCTTGCAGATAGTAGCCCTTACCTGCTTTAAAGTTTTCATCCTCGGCATGCATACGCAATACATCACGCAAGGCCAGAATCTGTTTTTTATCAATATGCTGTGCAGCGAGTTTACAGGCCAAGCCTTCTAAAGAGGCACGAATTTGATACAGTTCTTGAAACTGTTGCAGTGAAAGCGAGACTACCCGCGCACCGACATGCGCAGTTCGCTCCACCAATTTCTGCCCTTCCAGACGGTGAATCGCTTCACGTAAAGGCCCGCGACTGATGCCATATATCCGTGCCAACTCAGGTTCTGAAATCTTGCTGCCCGCAGGAATATGCCCTAAAACAATTGCCGATTGAATTTGCTTAAATACGTGTTCCGTCAGGGTCATTCCCTGACTGGTGCTGAGGGCTTGAGGAACAAGGGTATCTTGCATATTGTCGACAATCTCTACAATTTTTATGATTTTATAACCAGATAAAAGAAAAAATGCAATAGGATTGTCGACAATAAATCTGACTGATGCTGCCAATTCGACTAGCGAGATATAACCAATCTGCTGATCAAAACACTTGCCAAAATACAAAATAAAGCTTTATAAAACAAAATGTTAATAATATTTATACTCATCACCTGACCCTAAGCTTTGATCGACTAGGCGGCCTTATACTTTTAATACTACGACCATGGTATGACAGCTTGATTGTAGACAATCCTTATAATGGATTCATCCCGACAAATTTTGTAAGTAAATACTGCACCAAAATGTAAATAACAGCGTGCTTCATGCAGCCTTTATTGATACATTATTGGGCATCAAAGGTTCCGCTCCTGAAGCGCCAACCTCCCCAGACATCTATGCACTTTGTTGAAGAAAAGGACATTGTTAATGTTTCAACATATCCCACCTTATGCAGGCGATCCAATCCTTTCATTGATGGAACAGTTCAATGCTGATCCACGTGCTGAAAAGGTCAACCTCAGTATTGGTTTGTACTATAACGAAGACAGTATCGTTCCTCAGCTTGATACCATTATCGAAGCGCAAAAACGTATTGCACCTAAAAACACGCAAACCAAGCTTTATTTACCAATGGAAGGTTTCAAGCCTTACCGTGATGCGATTCAAGCCTTATTGTTTGGTGCAAACAGCCCTGCAATTCAACAAGGTCGTGTTGCTACGATTCAAACGTTGGGTGGTTCTGGTGCATTAAAAGTCGGTGCAGACTTCTTAAAAACCTACTTCCCAAATTCAGAAGTTTGGGTCAGCCAACCAACTTGGGATAACCACGTTGCCATCTTCAATGGTGCAGGCATCAAGAGCAACTTCTATCCGTACTTCGATGCTGAAACACGTGGCGTTGATTTTGATGGGATGTTGTCTACTTTAAAAACATTGCCAGAACAAAGCATTGTGTTATTGCACCCATGCTGCCATAACCCAACAGGCGCAGACTTGAACCCAGCACAATGGGATCAGGTGATTGTGGTATTAAAAGAGCGTAACCTGATTCCATTCCTCGACATCGCGTATCAAGGTTTCGGCGATAGTATGGAACAAGATGCTTATGCCATTCGTGCATTAGACCAAGCAGGTCTGAACTTTATTGTCAGCAACTCGTTCTCAAAAATCTTCTCACTTTACGGTGAGCGTGTTGGCGGTTTGACTTTCGTATGTGACGATGCTGAAGCAGCAAAATGCACATTCGGTCAGTTGAAAGCAACGGTACGTCGTATCTACTCTAGCCCACCAACAACAGGTGCATGGTTGGTTGATCAAGTGTTAAATGACGCTGATCTGAATCAACAATGGCAAGGCGAAGTGAAAGAGATGCGTGAACGTATTATCAAAATGCGTAGCATCTTAAAAGATGAATTGACCAAAGCACTTCCTGAGCGTGACTTTAGTTACCTTGTGAACCAAAAAGGTATGTTTAGCTATACGGGTTTAACCGCTGAGCAAGTGGATACGCTACGTGAAGAATATGCAATCTACTTGGTACGCAGTGGTCGTATCTGTGTTGCAGGCCTGAACATGAATAACGTATACAAAGTTGCCAAAGCAGTGGCTGAAGTTTTAGCAAAATCTGCTGCAACCGCTTAAGTTATCACGCATAAAAAAGGCGCTTGAAGCGCCTTTTTTATTTCCTGTTTTATTTAAAGTCAGGACTTGGCTTTGCCCCAGTACTTCAATTTAGAAGTGTGTCCGATCCCGACATTAAAACAATTATTCGGATCAAGTTTCTGGTAGAAATTGGCCAATGTAGGCTTGGCAATATATAGATGACCGACATTGTGTTCGGCAGGATATTCCGCACGACGGGCATCCAGCAAATGCCACATTTGATGTTCCATCGCTAAAGGATCATTGCCTTTTTTAAGGATGTAATCCTGATGAAACACGTGACAGAAAAAGTGCCCATAATAGAGCTTATGTATGATCTGCTGTTCCATCTCCACAGGCAATTGCTCGACCCATTCACGGTCATTGCGACGTAACGCAATGTCCAACGCCACAATATCTTCAACCTCATCCCGATGGGTATCACGATAACGAATCGCTGCGCCTGCCACGGCAAAACGATGCAAAAAGGCTTTACGTCCTTCATCTGCATCGCAAAGGAAGAAATTACCCGAAGCATGCACCGCAAAATAGTCTTGTAAAAATTGCTCGGTCTGGGCTTTGCAATTATTTTCAACGCGTAACATCAGATGATGTTCATAACGATCGCGATATTCCGTCATCCGTTTCGGTAAATGACTCGGTAACAAGGAGGTGATCATTTGTAAAATATGATCGGTCAGCCCTTTGATTTTAAATTTTTCTAAAAAGCCATCGACCTTGTCTTTTAATGCAAAAGCTTTCGGCACATTAGCGGTGCCAAATTTTTCAATAAACAGGAAAGTATCTTTGCCATATTTTTCACCAATATGATAAGCATCGCGGTGAATATATTCCCCTGCAATCGGCAAGCTTGGCAATGAAGTCAATAAATAACGGCGAATCGCAGTCAGATCCTCAGCATCATTACTGCCAATATAAAAGACATTGCTCTCGACCTTTTCATAGGTATCCAGACGCACTGCAAACACACAGACTTTACCTGCCGAACCTGAGGCTTCGAACAGACGCGATGGATCAGCATTAAAGCGTGCTGGGCTATCAGCATCGACTTGGGTGACATCTTGCGCATAACGCTGATCGGATGCCTGTTTTTCAGTATCGTCTAAAATATCTGTGACTTGATATCGCTGCTGCTCTAAACGGGTCAGGATTTCTTCTGGCGTTGCGCCCAAGTTCACGCCCAGATGATTCACCAACTCCAGCTGACCTTGAGCATTCACTTGCGCATACAAGGCCAGTTCGGTATAGGCAGGCCCACGGCGTACCAAGGCACCGCCTGAATTGTTACAGACCCCACCCAACACCGAAGCACCAATGCAGGAAGAACCAATCACCGAATGCGGCTCTCGGCCATAGCCTTTCAATAGCTGTTCCAGATTATCCAAAGTCGCCCCCGGCAAGCAAATCACCTGCTGACCCTCATGAATCACTTGAATGCCTTTTAAACGGCGCGTACTCATTATCAACACAGGGCGGTCATAATCATCGCCATAGGGGGTTGAACCACCGGTCAGGCCCGTATTGGCCGCTTGCATGATGACGATACAATCCGCGTCAATTGCTGCTTGCAACACCTGCCACTGTTCCAGCAAGGTGCCAGGGATCACCACTGCAAAGACTTTGCCCTCACCAAAACGACGGCCTTGACGATACTGGCGGGTACTTTGATCATCGCTCAGTACATGCTGACGTCCAACAATCTGCTGTAAACGACCAATCACTGCTTTGGGAGAAAATCTTTGCATGATGGCTCCTTTGGGTCATTCATATAAAATCTAGCTATATCTTATGCATGCTAAAACTAGATCAGCACGGTAAGGACTTACGGTTTGTCATTTATCATTGGACTAGCTGATTCTCTAATTTGAATCAGCCCTGTATTTACTATCGCTGTTGGCGGCAAGGATGCCGCCTGTTCCGATGCGGTAGCAAGGACGTACCGTCATCGGAACAGAGGATTTTTGGTTACTTTTGATCCTTCAAAAGTGACAAATGCCTATACCTCAGACATAAGCATGTCACCAGACTTGGTGGCTGTGCCTACTACTAAATGACTGGCAATTCGACAAAGTGATAACTACTTTATCTCGTGCCCGCTACACACCCAATTTACTTACCTGTACCAAACAATCCGCATTAATCTCTTGAATCGATTTAGCCCCTGTTAAGGTCATCGCCACACGCATTTCCTTATCAATCAGATCGAGCAAGTTTGATACCCCTTGCCCCCCTGCTGCCGCCAAGGCATAAACAAAGGCACGGCCCAATAACACCGTATCTGCACCCAAGGCCAACATCCGCACTACATCCAGACCATTACGAATGCCAGAGTCTGCCAAAATTGCCAGATCGCCCTTCACCGCATCGGCAATCGCAGGCAAAGCCCGCACAGAAGACATCACGCCATCCAACTGGCGTCCACCATGATTGGATACCACGATGCCATCTGCACCAAAGCGCACAGCATCTTTAGCATCTTCAGTATCCAGAATCCCCTTAATCACCATCGGGCCATCCCAGAATTCACGAATCCACTCCAGATCTTTCCAAGAAATTGACGGATCAAAGTTAGAGCCTAACCAGCCGATATAATCTTCAAGCCCTGTTGGTTTACCTAAGTATTTCGAGATATTGCCCAAATCATGTGGACGACCACACATCCCGACATTCCATGCCCAATGTGGATGCAACATAGACTGCATATAACGACGCATCGCCGCATTTGGACCACTCATACCTGAATGCGCATCGCGATAACGTGCCCCTGGCACAGGCATATCCACGGTAAACACTAGTGTTGAACAACCTGCCGCTTTAGCACGTTCCAAGGCATTACGCATAAAGCCACGATCACGCAACACATACAGCTGGAACCACATTGGACGCTGAATTGCAGGCGCCACTTCTTCAATCGGACAGACTGAAACAGTCGATAAGGTAAATGGAATGCCTTTTTGATCTGCTGCCACTGCCGCCTGAACTTCACCTCGACGTGCGTACATACCGGTTAAACCCACTGGTGCCAATGCCACAGGCATCGACAAGGTTTCATTAAACAGTTTGGTTTCCAGACTCAATGCCGACATGTCATTCAACACCCGCTGGCGCAAGGCAATTTCAGAAAGGTCCTGCACATTACGTTTTAAGGTATGTTCCGAATATGCACCACCGTCGATATAGTGAAATAAAAATGGCGGTAAACGACGCTGGGCCGCAGCACGATAATCATTGCCAGAAGAAATAATCATTTTGAGTCCACTCTCGTTAAACGTGTTGCACGTTTCTGGCGCGCTTCATCTTCGCCCAGAGCACGTACATGATTAATCACAAATTCAATATGCCCACACACCGCTTGGCGTGCAGCTTCGGGATCTTTACGATCAATCGCATCCATCACCTGAAAATGCTGCTCGCTGAGCAAGTCACCATTGACAGGGTGGTTATAAACTTTGTTACGCCCGAGCAAGACGTTGTATTGCAGTAAATCAAACAGACTCCGCATCATTTGGATCAGTACAATATTGTGTGACGCTTCGGCAATCGCTAAATGAAATTCTGCATCCGCCACTGCCGCCCGAGCTGAATCGCCTGCATTTTGATAACGACTAATCTCATCAAAACAATGATGAATTTTGGTCCGATCTTCAGGTGTTGAACGCAATGCGGCGTACCATGCAGTGCCACCTTCAAGCAACAAACGCGCTTCCTGTACATCAAAACGGTACAGTGGATCTTCTTCAATCAAATGACTGATCGGATTGACGATGAGCTGTTGTGGCCACTGTTCAGGTAATTGTTGGATATAGGTCCCATCACCACGGCGGCTACTCAACACCCCCTGACTATTCAGCTGTTGAATCGCCTCACGCAAGGACGGACGAGATACGCCTAAGCTGGTCGCCAGTTGACGCTCGGCAGGTAAGCGATCACCTTGTTTCATCTGGCGTTGCTCAATGAGTGCCTGTAATTTCATGACCACTTGATCGGAGATTCTCATCACATTTCCTTGATTAGCGTTATGGAATCATCCACGGCACCAGATAAGCCTGAACCGTGACAATGATGCCAACAAAGACAGTAAATATGATGCTATGTTTTACCGTGAAACGAAACAAGTCCGATTCTTTTCCAACCAAACCCACCGCGGCACAGGCAATCGCAATCGATTGCGGTGAAATCATCTTGCCCGTTACGCCCCCACTGGTATTGGCAGCCACCAGTAACACTTCTGGAATACCGATTTGCTGTGCTGTGGTGGCTTGCAAAGCCGAGAACAGCGCATTGGATGAGGTATCGGAACCCGTCAAGAAGACACCCAGCCAACCCAAGAATGGCGAGAAAAAAGTAAAGGCATGACCTGTATGCGAGAGTGCCAAAGCCAAGGTCGCAGACAGACCTGAATAATTGGCAATAAAAGCAAAGGCCAACACCATTCCGATCGAATAAATTGGGGTTTTTAGCTCATTTAACGTTTCCGCAAAGGTACTAACCGCGTCACGGGTTTTCATTTTCAGGAATATGATGGTGATGATGGCCGCAATAAAAATAGCCGTACCTGTGGCAGAGAACCAATCAAATTTATAGATCGCTTCATAGGCTGTAGTTTCAGGCACAATCGGCGCCATTTTTTCTACCAGCTTATGCAGATACGGCACTTCAATTTTAAAAATCCAGTCCGCCAAGGCACCGTCTTTAGCAAAGAGTGCTTTAAATGGTTTCACACTCCAAATGGTCACCATCATGGTCAAAATCATAAACGGCGACCATGCTTTGGCAATCTGCGCAATGCTATAACGCTGTTGTGATGAGACCGCATGGCTGGCTGCTTGTTCATCAGTCATTTCAAAACGGAAAATATGCTTCGGTTTCCAAACTCGGAACAACAAGGTCAAACTGACCAATGAGGCAATCGCAGCGGTAATATCAGGCAGTTCTGGTCCCAAAAAGTTTGAAGTCAGGTATTGGGCAATGGCAAAAGCACTACCGCCGACCAATACCGCAGGCCAAGTCTCTTTCACGCCACGCCAACCATCCATGATCGCCATAATCCAGAACAGCACAATGATGGTTAAAAAAGGCAGTTGGCGACCGACCATCTGGCTGATTTCCATAGTATCGACACCAGACACCTGTCCAGCCACAATAATCGGAATACCCATGGCACCAAAGGCCACAGGAGCCGTATTCACAATCAGACAAAGACCCGCAGCATATAGCGGTTTAAAGCCTAAGCCGACCAATAGAGCTGCTGTAATGGCGACTGGTGCACCAAAACCTGCCGCACCCTCTAAAAAGGTTCCAAAGGCAAAACCCACCAAGAGCATCTGTAAACGCTGATCTTCTGTAATCGACAAAATACTGGAGCGAATCACATCAAACTGCCCCGTTTTTACCGAAATTTTATACAGGAACACGGCCCCGATAATAATCCATGAGATCGGCCATAAACCGTAAAAAAAACCATAAACCAGGGAAGCAAATGCCATTTCAGCTGGCATTTGATAAAAAAACAATGCAATCAGCAAGGCAATCATCACGGTACAAGTCCCCGCAACACTACCTTTCATACGAAAGACCGCCAACGCCAAGAAGAAGAAAATAATCGGGATCAGCGCGACTGCACTGGATAGCCAGATATTATTGAAAGGGTCATATAGTTGTTGCCACACATTTAGCATTCTCATCTCCTTGAAATGCTGGGCGTCATTTTGTTTTTACTTCGATATTTAACGAATCTTCATAATATTGGTATGACCAATATTTAATAAATAAGCAGATCTCACCCACTTACAATCTTCATGCATCTTAATTATATGAATTATCAGGATCAACCCTATCACCGCAACCATAATTGGTATGACCAATAATAATTAAAATAAATCAATCCTTTTCTGTTCATGTGTGCTTTCGGCATTCGACTAAAGTCTGATAAAAATTTTCCAACCAGCATTCAATTTATGTGGCTCAGGTCCTCAAACGCTGAAGATAAAACAATAAATATGACTTTGTAGCGATATCTGTATAATCTGTTCACAACTCAAATCACATCACTATGAATTGAACAATATGACGCAACTGACTTGCTTTAAAGCCTACGATATTCGCGGCAAACTCGGTACTGAACTGAATGAAGAGATTGCTTATAACATTGGTCGTGCCTATGGGCAGATCTATCAACCCAAAACCGTGGTGATTGGTTGTGATATCCGTTTAAGTAGCGAAGGCTTAAAACAGGCCACAATTCGGGGCTTGAATGATGCAGGTATCAATGTGCTTGATTTGGGCATGACCGGCACAGAAGAAGTCTATTTCGCAGCTTTTCATTTGGATGTACAAGGCGGTATTGAAGTCACTGCCAGCCATAACCCAATGGATTACAACGGGATGAAATTAGTGCGTGAAAATGCACGCCCAATCAGTGCGGAAACAGGCTTAAAAGAAATTCAGGCATTGGCTGAATCAGGTCAATTCATTGAAGTTACAAATAAAGGTACCACCCAACCCTACAATATTTTGCCTGAGTTTATTGAACACCTACTCACCTATATTGATCCACAAAAAATTAAACCGCTTAAACTGGTGGTCAATGCGGGCAATGGCGCAGCAGGTCATGTGATTGATGCCATCGAACAAAAATTCCAGCAACTGAATATTCCAGTTGAGTTCATTAAAATTCACCATGAAGCCGATGGCACTTTCCCGAACGGTATTCCGAACCCAATCCTGATTGAAAACCGCGACAGCACGCGTGATGCTGTGCTGCAACATCAGGCTGATATGGGGATTGCTTGGGATGGTGACTTTGACCGCTGCTTCCTGTTTGATGAAAAAGGCCAGT
Source organism: Acinetobacter sp. UBA991 (assembly GCF_002292065.1). NCBI lineage: Bacteria > Pseudomonadati > Pseudomonadota > Gammaproteobacteria > Moraxellales > Moraxellaceae > Acinetobacter > Acinetobacter sp. UBA991. Next base: position 107,535 of record NZ_DBBF01000014.1, read on the forward strand.
TTATCGAAGGCTATTACATCGTTGGTTTATTGGCACAGGCATTCCTGATCAAACAATCAGGTGAAAAGATTGTGCATGATCCACGTTTGGTCTGGAATACCTTTGACATCGTCGATCAATACCAAGGCATCGCAGTACAATCTAAGTCTGGACATGCTTTCATTAAGGATGTCATGCGTGAGCACAATGCTGTGTACGGCGGGGAAATGAGTGCGCACCACTATTTTCGTGACTTTGCCTATTGCGATAGCGGTATGATTCCTTGGCTACTGACCATTGCACTACTTTCGGAAACGGGTCAATCGCTTTCAACTTTAGTTGAAAACATGATTGCCAAATTCCCATGTAGCGGTGAAATCAATTTTAAAGTGGCGGATACACAAGCAACGGTGCAAAAGATTTTTGATCATTATGCCGATCAAAATCCACAGGTTGATCGTACCGATGGTGTCAGCCTTGATTTTGGTGCATGGCGCTTAAATGTCCGTGCTTCGAATACCGAGCCGTTACTGCGTTTAAATATTGAAAGTCGTGCCGATCACAATCCGCAACCGATGCAGCATTATGTCGATGAATTAACGGCTTTGATTCAGGGCTAATTTATTCCAAATAAAAAAGGAGCATATTGCTCCTTTTTTATTTGTGTTTGATTTAATTAAAGCCGTTTGGATTTTGTTTCTGCCAGTTCCAACTGTCCGCCAACATATCTTCCAAAGTATATTGAGGCTGCCAACCCAACTCTGTAATCGCACGGCTATTGTCTGCAAATGAAGTGGCGACATCACCTGCACGACGTGGTGCAAATTCAAATGCAACAGGTACAGCATTGATCTGTTCAAAAGTATTTTTAACTTCTAATACCGATGAACCATTGCCCGTCCCAATGTTCCAAGCACGACAGCCTTGAGCAGATAAGCGATTATTTAAGGCACATAAATGCGCATTGGCCAAATCGACCACATGGATATAATCACGAACCCCTGTACCATCGACGGTGTCATAATCATTGCCATAAATTGCCAGCTTTTCACGACGACCGACTGCGACTTGTGTGACATAAGGCATTAAGTTATTTGGAATTCCTTGCGGATCTTCACCAATCTGACCGCTTTTATGCGCACCGACAGGGTTAAAATAACGAAGTAAAGCAATCGACCAACGCGAGTCTGCCTGTGCCAGTTTTTGCAGCATTTGCTCGACAATCAGTTTGGTATAACCATAATTGTTATTTGGCATACCTGTTGGCATATCTTCATTTAACGGAGAACTATTGGCTTCATCATATACCGTTGCAGATGAGCTGAATACCAAGTTAAATACGCCAGCGCGTTCCATCGCCTTGACCAATTGAGCACTGCCAGCAATGTTATTATCAAAATAAGTCAATGGAACCTGTTGGCTCTCACCGACCGCTTTGAGACCTGCAAAATGAATGACCGCATCAATAGAATAATCCTGAAAGACCTGATCTAACGCATCCTGATTACGAATATCACCTTTTACAAAAACCAAGCTTTTATTGGCGAGTGTCTGTACACGACGTAAAGCTTCTTCCGAACTATTTGAAAGATTATCAAATACAATAACTTCATGACTTGCATTGAGTAGTTCTAAACAGGTATGTGAGCCAATATAACCCGCACCACCTGTGACTAAAATTTTAGCCATCTATTTTTCCTAACAATATTTTCAACAAACCTTGCGTCGATGTATCAAAAGCAGACAAATCATCTTGCTCACGGTTTAAAATCGGTAACAGTTGATTGGCAATCTCTTTACCTTTTTCAACACCCCATTGATCAAAGGGATTAATATTCCACAATACCGACTGCACAAAAACTTTGTGTTCATACGTCGCAATTAGCATCCCTAAACTATAAGGATTCAGCTCTTTGAGTAAAATGGTTGAACTTGGCTGATTGCCTTCGTATTGCTTATAAGCGGGTAAATCTTCAAGTTCATCTGCTGCCAAAGCTTGATTACCAAAGGCCAATAATCGCGACTGCGCCAAACAATTCGATAAGGCCAGATGATGCTGTTCAACCAAAGCCTCTGCACTTTCAGCATAAGTAAATTGATTGGCATTATAACGCTTTACCGGTGCAATAAAGTCACAACTCACGGAGTGTGTCCCTTGATGTAATAGCTGATAAAATGCGTGTTGTGCATTGGGTCCAACCTCACCCCACACAATCGGGCAAGTCGCTGTATTCACCTTTTCCCCATTACGCTGGATCGATTTACCATTGGACTCCATTTCAAGCTGCTGCAAATAAGCGGCGAAATATTTGAGTCGACCGTCATAGGGCAACACAGCATGAGTTTGGATTTCAAGGAAGTTATTATTCCACGCCCCTAACAAGCCCATCAATACCGGAATATTCTGCTGAAATGGTGCGGTTTGAAAATGTTGATCAATCTCGTGCGCGCCCGCTAACAACTGCTTAAAACCATCAACCCCAATCGTTAACGCAATCGGCAGACCAATACATGACCACAGTGAATAACGACCACCAACCCAGTCCCATAGCAACAACTGCTTATCAGCGGCTATGCCCCATTCCGTCATTTTTTCAGGTTTGGTCGAGACCCCAATAAAATGATTCTGCAGAATTTTTTCATTCTGTCCAAGCGACTTTTCTAACCATTGACGAACCGTTTGTGCATTCGACAAGGTATCAATGGTGCCAAATGACTTCGAGGAAATAATAAATAATGTCGTTTCTGGGCGCAGCTGATGTAGCAGGTCAGACAGTTGACTACCATCCATAGTCGAGACAAAGTGCACATCTAAAGGCTTTGTACTCGTCACCTTAAAATCGGACAACGCATGTGTCACCATTAAAGGACCTAAGTCAGAGCCTCCGACACCAATATTGACTACATCCTGAATGACTTCACCGGTTGCGCCACGATATTGTCCAGCATGGATTTTATCCACCAAAGCATACATCCGCTCCAGCTGTTGCTGTACCTGTTGATTCTCCTGAGGAAAATCTGGACTCGATTGCGGCAAGCGTAAAGCCCAATGCATGGCTGCACGATGCTCGGTATAGTTAATTTGTTCCGAAGAAAATAATGTCTTAATCCATTGTTTTAAATCTTGTGCCTGAGCTAAGTCGACCAAGCCATTTAAAATAGTTTGATCAATACGATGTTTACTAAAATCGAGAACAATTTGATCATGTTCAACTGAGAACCGTTTAAAGCGTGAGGGATCTGCTGCAAATAAAGTCTTGAGATGAACCTCTTTAATTTGCTTTTGCAAAGATGATAAATGCTCAAGCACTGACGCTGACGCCTTAACGGCAAAAGGCTGAATTTGCTTGATCATCATTAACGCCCCACGCCCATATATGCGAAACCTTGTAATTTCACATAGTCTGGATCATAAATATTGCGGCCATCCAATATCAAAGGATGTACCATCAATTGTTCAAGCTGTTTAAAGTCTGGACTCCAGTATTGTTTCCATGCAGTTAACACACATAGACCATGCACATTTTTCACCGCATCATACTGATCATCACAGAGGACTAAATCGTCACGTTGCCCATACATCTGTTTAATTTCATCCAAAGCCTGCGGATCATGTAGATGAACCGTCACCCCTTGCGCCCACAGTGCCGCAAGCATTTGGTGGATAGGTGATTGCTGAATACTTGAGGTATTTTCTTTAAACGAAGCCCCCCAAATTGCAACGGACTTACCCTTTAAATCACCATGATAATAGTTCCAAAACTTACGGAATAGGATTTCTTTTTGTTGCTCATTAATTTCCCATACTTGTGCCAGCAATTGGCTTTTAACGCCTGTATTTGCAACTGTATTAGAGAGTGTCAGAATATCATGAGAAAAATTTTCACCGCCGAAACCAGCACCAGGGGCTAAGTAAGCTGAACCAATACGGTTATCCGCCGCCATACCCTGACGTACTGATGCAATATCAATCCCGAGTTTCTCAGCAACCACAGCCAAATCATTGATATAGCTAATTCTTGTCGCCAACATGCCTGAAATACTGAGCTTGGTAAATTCAGCATCTAAAATTGGCATAAACAAATATTGCTGTGCCAAAGGAAAAAGAGGCCTTAGCAATTCTTTCACTTTGCTCTGAACGTCAACTTGCGTACATCCTACAATCATTTGTTTTGCTTGAGTTAAACTTTGTAAAGCATTTCCTTCTTGAATCGTATCTGGTAAATAAACCCAGTCATCTTCGGAAAGGATTTTCTTAAAGTGCTCAGTCCCCTGTAAGCCAAAGGTTGAAGCATTGATCATCAGTTTTGGATGAATAATCGGACGCTGTTTTAACGACTGAAGCAGTTGAAAAACTTGTTGTTCTTGTGTTTGATTAAAACTAAATAAATAAGCATCTATATCTAAAGGAATAGCGTCCAAATCACGATAACTGAGAAAACCACTGTTTAACTGTTGTTCCAGTAAGCGACTAACATTTTCATCATGAAATGAGTACTGCTGATCAGCGGAATTATCATTGAGATGTGAGCACCAATACACAAAGTGCCCAGATTCAGACAATAATGCAGACATCACGCCTGCATATAATGTATTGCCAAAGATTGCAACTTTCATAACCACATGCCCTAAACTACAGGGCTAATTCTTGAATTAAGCCCTTAAAATCTGCGCCCAATTTGGGATGCTCAATACCATAGTGTAATACAGCTTTCAGGTATCCAAGCTTACTGCCACAATCGAAAGTCTGCCCTTTCATACGATACGCTTCAACAGCTTCTGCTTGCTGTAATGCTGCGATGGCATCAGTGAGCTGAATTTCATTTCCAGCTCCACGTGGAGTATTTTCTAAAAGCGCCATAATCTGAGCTGGTAAAATATAACGACCAACCACAGATAAGTTCGAAGGTGCTGCACCCACCGCAGGCTTTTCAACGATTCCCTGCATCACAACGCTTTCACCTTCATTCGGTGAAACCGCGACATCAACAATACCATATTGATCAACCAAATGATCAGGTACTGCTTCAACCATAATCTGTGCTGCTTGAGATGTCTCAAAGCGCTGGATCATCAGAGACAAATCATTCTCAGAGACTTGATTCTTGACTAAAACGTCAGGTAATAATACGGCAAATGCTTCATTACCCACGATATCTTTTGCACAGAGTACAGCATGCCCAAGACCTAAAGGCTGCGGCTGACGCACGCTCACAACGCTAACATGCTTAGGTAAAATATCAGTAATTTCTTTGAGTAGATCAAATTTCTTTTTTTGTTCTAAAGTTGTTTCTAACTCGAAATTACGATCAAAATAATTCTCAATCGAGGCTTTAGAAGAATGTGTGACCAAAATAATTTGTTCAATCCCAGCGTCAACTGCTTCACGTACCACATATTCAATGGCTGGACGGTCAACAACCGTCACCATTTCCTTTGGAATAGATTTGCTTGCTGGTAAGAATCGTGTACCTAAACCTGCGACAGGTAAAATTGCTTTCTTGATCATTACATTACTACTTCATTGATTTAGATAGATCTTCAAGAGTTAATTTTATCTTGTTCTTGTAAATTATTCCCCTTAAATAAAGAGGGACCAACATGTCCAGGCGCATTAATTCCTTCACGTTTCAACATAACACCTAATGTTTTCCACATGATTTTAAAATCAACGAAGGTATTATGATGATCGACATACCAAACGTCACATTTAAAGCGCTCTTCATAATCTAATTCATTACGCCCACTCACTTGTGCTAAACCGGTCATTCCAGGTTTTACATCCAAACGACGCGCTTGCTCAGGTGAATAAAGTTCAACAAATTCTTTTAACATTGGCCGAGGCCCAACGACGCTCATATCGCCTTTTAGCACATTAAATAACTGCGGCATTTCATCCAAGCTTGTAGAGCGCAATTTTTGTCCAAATGGTGTAATCCGCTGCTCATCAGGTAAAGCATTTCCCTCGGAATCTGTAGCATCTTTCATCGAGCGGAACTTAATCATTTTAAATAGCTTACCGTCTTTACCAGGGCGTTCCTGATAAAAAAAGATAGGCGCCCCTAAGTTCTTCCTGACTTTATAAGCAACGAGAATAAATATTGGAGAAAGTAATAAAATTGCTACAGATGCAACAACTATATCAACAAGCCTTTTCATTGTTTGAAACCCATATATCAAAATAATTTAGACTTTCTTCCTAAGAAAATTATTATAAATTTTCCCCAACATCGTGGATGGTAGTAGTCGAAACATTGACCGTAACAAAAAAACTATATTAGCATGAATTGGATGCTGTAACTTCAACTCTTTTTTTAAATCCAATAACTTTTTTTCGCTTTTAATATATTCCAAGCCTTTACGTCGAGCATGCATTCCATTTCCCACACGAGCAAATAAAATTACATCGGGTAAATTAGCAACTTTATAACCTGCGCCAATCACACGTAGCCAAAGATTATAATCTTCCATGAATAAATGATGTTGATAACCACCAAGTTCAGTAATGACATCATGACGATAGGCAACAGTCATGTGATTAAATGGACAACGCTTTTGTGCAAAAGCCTTAATTTCATTATGATTTTCAGGCACAGCTTTTAATATGTGAGCGTCTGAAACATCTTGATTAAACTCTAGAATCTGTCCACCAAATAAAACCACATCAGGCTTTTCTTGAATAAAAGCAACCTGCTTAGAAAAACGATCTGGAGTACAGATATCATCCGTATCCATACGGAAAATCCATTCATTCGTACAGTGCTTTAAGCCTTCATTTAAAGCCTTACCTAAACCGAAATTTTCTGCCAAAGTAACGGTTTTTAAAATATTACCGAGTTTCTGCTGCCAATGTTCTACAGATTTCGTAAGCTCTTCTCCAATAGGACCATCTAAAACCAATACTATTTCAGTAGGTTTTAAAGTCTGTTGATCCCAAATGCTTTCAAAGCACTTTTCTAAGTACTCAACTTTTTCCTTATGATATAAAGACAATAAAATAGAAAACAGTATCACAATGAGTTTACCTTTTCATAATATTCAAATTGATCGTTTTCTTTTACTTTTCTAGCGAAAAAGAAATCCCTAGCATTCTTCAAAATTAACAAATTTTCTGCATCAAAATAAAGAGGGTTATTACCATTATTGTATTTTTTATCAAAAATAATATACCTCTTATTTTTATCCGCACTAACAAGATGCTGCAAACCAGATTTAACAACTAGATGCTGAAAAAAATGTTCGTCAGGATTGAGTCTATGTTGAAACAAATTAATATCTTTCTGACTTATTGATTCTAACAGGATTTTCAGTTCGTTTCTTCTAATTGAAAACCAGTTACTTCCAAACCAAAATTTTTTATTAGTAAACAGAATCCTATCTAAAATTTTCAAAGCAAATGTAAGAAGTTTCCCAAAAGGTTTTCGTTGCCATGTAGTTTCAACATGTGGAGCAAAAAAACGAACACGAAACCTATGGCTCAAAGAGTTGTTAAGCTCCATAAAAATATCAGAACTTTGCCAAGTCAAATAGTCATAAATATTATTATTGCTTGAAAGTAATATATCCTCTCCACTAACAAGATGAATATAATCACATTCAGTATTCTCAATTACAAATGAAAATAGATTCAATGTTGCTTGTACTTGTGAAAATCCTCCCCACCTAACATCCACTCTTAGATCATCATTTAGAAATACTAGATTTTCAATATAGGAATTTTCAAAATTTGTTTTCTTATCCATATGAACAAAAAAATTAACACTTTTATTTTCTTTAGCAAGTGCTTCAAAATATTTGATAGGTTTATGCGCCAAAATCAAAATAGCAACTTTTTTCATACTAAAACCTTCTTATCATTATTTAATTGATTTTTATCAAAACTAAAATCAACTAAGAAAAATAAAAAGCAGAAAAAATAAACATTAGCCACACCTTTAGAATTCAAAGAAATAAAACATATTAACAACAACAAAAACAAAGAACGACTAAAATAGAAAGATTTTTTTAAAATATAAATAGTCATTAAAAAAAATAAAAATAAGCCTATTATACCATTGTAAAAAATTACTCTAAAATATCCAATATCTGTGTCTTTATAATATGCTAAAAAATCTCCACCTTGTGAAACAACCTTATATTTAGCATCCCCCAAAACCCAAGTTTTTAAATTATCAGGTAATATCTCATACATTTCTTTTAACCCACCGAATGACGATGATGCTTGAGAATCTTTAAAATTAAATAAAAAGTCTAAACCAAAAGCAATTTGACTATTCGCTTCTAGTAGATTCTTACCGTATATTAGCAACAAGATCAAAGAGGGCACTATTATTAACAAAATCCTAAATAAACTTCTATAATTAAGAAAAAACAGTGATGACAAGAGAATCCCAATAATTGTTGTCCTTGAAAAGAGAATACCAACTATTGAAATAATTATGTAAATTGACAATAGGAAAAAATATTTTCCTTTATCACAATTAAAGTTAATACTATAAGCAAGTAGTATCAAAAAAAATGAATTTAAAATTCCAGAGGCAAAAAAAGAAGCACCTACTCCAACTAGACGAGCCTCACTAAAATTTTGAAGTGCATCTGAACTCAGTCCATCAATATTAACCAGTTGGATAACCACATTAAAAATTGCTGGTACAAAATTTGCTATTAAAGAAAAAATAAGTTGAAAAACTAATGCTAAACTTGAAAAAAAAATTATATTTTTAAAATTAAAATCAACATCAAAAAATTTATATATTTTTTTTATAGTGAATGCAGAAAAAAAGAATATCAAACTTAAAACCAATTCCTCTTTAACATAAAAAAGATCTGAATTCACATTATATATATATGAGAAAGAAGCCCATATCAAAGAGAGTAAAACCAAAAAGAAATAAAAAAAATACTTTTTAGCCAAACCTTTTTTCACGACTTCGAATAGAAAAAAAACCACTCCAAAAAAAAGATAAGGTAATATAAGATAAAAAGGAAAGAAATTTATTTTTAAGAAATAAATATAAACAATTAAAGAAAAAATAATAAATGGATATCCAATTACTTTTCTTACATCAAAACTATCATATACCATAGACTATTTTCTCAAATCAAAAACTAAAAAACTATCTTTTTAAATAGCTTCTTCCATTCCATGACAACATTTTCGATATTATATTGTGAAATTGACTCACTAATCCTTGACACATCAATAGTATCAATAGCCTTTATAGCCACGGTAAAATCATGATTACTCAAACTATTTAATAAGTAACCATTTATTTGTTTTTTTATGATGTTCCGTGGACCATAAGGACAATCGAGAGCAATACAAGGTATTCCTCTTACAATTGCTTCAAGCAATACCATGCCAAAGCCCTCAATTTTAGATGTCATTAATAAAGCATAAGCATCTTTATAGATAATATCAGGATTAGTTTCACCAACAATAACTTCTACATGCTTACTGTACCCTTTAAGCTGAATATAATTCAAAACTTCTTGCTCTTGGTCACCATGACCAAATACTCTAAGTTTGAAACCTAAATCATAAACTTGATTTTCCATAAAGAGTCTTATTGCTTCAAGGGGTTGCTTCTCTTCATTAAACCTACCCACATATAAAATATATTTACGTGAGCTTTCAGTTTTTTTAATTTCCTGTGTAACAATTCCATTTGGAATATAAACTGAGTTGATATTATTATGATTATAATATTCTTGATCTTGAGGCGTTAAAGCAACCATTACATCTAACTTAGTTAAAAGCTTATTTCTGACAATTTGAACCAATCTGTTCTTTTTATAAGCTGTAGATGTATGATCACATCCTACAACTTTTAGCTCATATTTAATCTTTAAAATAGAGAATAACAAAGATATTGGTGGCGAAGATGTAATCCAAATTGTTTTACTATCATTTTTTAGAGAAACAAAATTGGTCATGATCGTAAGTGTATCGTAAAACCATTTTATTTTTTCAAAACCTTGATAAAAACCAGTATTATATTTTTCCAAGTTCAATGAGATAAGATTAACATTCTCATTGATTGGAAAAGCCTTCTCATGAATAACACCTACACTGATAATATTTATCTCGAAATCTTGATCCAAACTCAAGTAATTTGCTAGATCACTAACAACACGTAATACCCCTCCTCGGTCACGCTTATCATATGTATGAACTACAAAATTTAGCTTTATCATTTATTTTCCCACTTAAACTAAATTTCTATTAAAGAGTAAAATGCATATTTGTTTTATTAAAAATGGTATTTTTCTATAACCATTATATAAAACACATATTCTGATCATTTTCAACAACTCAAAGAGATAAACTTTTTTGATATAACTACTGTCAGAAAAGTAATCAAATGCTTTGTTATAAACTTTAACTTTTACATCAATAATTTTTAATTTAATATTTTTTTCATTTTTTAGAATTCCAACATCAAGACGATAAATTCCTAAATTCTCGCCTATATGATAGATTAAACCGTGCTTAACACTTTCTAAATGCAACTCAAAATCATAGGTATTTCCTTCTAATTTTTGAAGAAAATCTACCAAATGCTCTCTAACAAACATTTTAGATGAATGAGCAAAGAATGGTAAGTTTTTCAAATAGTACCTCCAATCATATACACCTTCATTAAAGTTCCAAAAATTACTATCTATATTATTATCGATATTGATAGAGCAAACGTTATGAGAGCAAATCGCAAAGCCCTCTTCCATTTTTTCATATTGTTTTTGTAGCTTATTTGCTAAGGCAAGATCATCGCCATCCATATGAGCAATGTATTTCCCTCTTGCTAACTGATAAACTTGCTTAATATTTTCAATTGCTCCAACATTACTCTTGTAAAACAATGGAACAATTAAATCAGGGTATTGTTTAGCGTACTCTTGTACAATTTTCCGAGTATTATCTGTTGAACAGTCTTCACCAACAATTATTTCAAACTTAAAGTTTGTTTTTTGTGTAACTAAACTTTCTAGGCATTCTGCGATATAGTCTTCTTGGTTATAAGTAACTACACAAACTGAAACCTGAACATCATCATGACTCATGTCAATCTCTTTAACAATTGATTTTTAAGCAATCTTCTAGCCGAATTCGAACTCAAAAGTGCAATAACTAGACCTATCAAACTAAATAAAGTGATTTGAAAAAAAGCAATTAAACGAACGTTAGAAAAATTGAAGATATAAGCTATAAAAAAGATAAACCCCGATACCAATAAACTACTTGGCAAAAAAGATTTAAACCATTTTATGTTGATACCATGTTGTATTTTCATATGAACAAAGCTTACCCAGCCAAGTAAATAGACAACTTGGAATATAAACCAAATCCAACCAGCCCCAATCGCTCCATAGTTACGCGCAGCCCAAATTATAGCAGGTATCAAAAGAATAACGCTGAGAATATTACCGAAGAAATGATATTTCAAATTTCCATAGGCATATTGTAAATAATAAGGGAAAGCACCTAATGCTAAAAAAGCATTCCCCAATGCGTATAGTGTCAATATTGGAGCTGTTTTTTCTGCCAGAATGACATCGCCTGTCCATACATATAAAATAGGTTTTGCTAATGCGGCTAAAACTATTCCAGCTGAAACGGCAATTACAGCAATGAATTGGGTAGCATTTAAATAGACTTCTTTCATTTCAGTAATTTTTTGTTCGCCATGAAGATAGGCTAGTCTCGGCATAATCACAGAGCTAACTGGTGTACTCACTTGTAATACACCACCAGCAACCAAAACTGCTAGAGAAAAATAACCATAATCGGATAAAGTCAAAACACCAGATAGAATAAATTTATCTAATTGTGTAAGTAATACCCATACTGACGATGTAAATGCAATTGTTAATGCAAAACCAAGAACAGACTTAAGAGGACGCAATGAACAACCAATAGTGGTTGAAATAGGTATTGAAGGTAATAGTCTATAAGTTTTTATAAAAAGTGTAGCAAACTCAAACACTGCAACAACAAGCTGAAATAGAAAAAAGCTTTTAACATCAAATCCCCAAAAATACATAAATAATAATGCGCCAGGAAATCGAAGTGTAGCTACCAATGTATTTGTTACACTCAGCCAAACAATCTGCTCAAAACCAGAAATGACCCCTCTATATAAGCCCGTCATCCAACGAAGTGCAACACATATTGCCATGCTCTGTAGTGCAAATAAAACATCCACCATATTTAGATGCTGTAATTTAAGCCAAAACAAAGCAATATAAGTGTCAAGATGCCATAATAGCCCAGCACCTGTAATCGCAATAGCCGTAAAAATCAAGCTCAATGCTCGAAATAGTTGGCGAAAAGCTAAAGCAGTTGAAGCCCCCGCATTGTATTGGGCTGTTTGTCTACTGATCGTTGGAGTCAAACCAAAATCAAGTAGCATAAACAGGCCTTGCAACATAGTAAAAAAGCCAACCAAGCCATACGCCTCTGCCCCCATATATTTCATATAAAGAGGTAGAATAATAAGACTAATAAGAATAATATAAATTTGGCTAATATAACTTGCCAAGATGTTTATTTTGAGCTTAGACAATTATTTACACTCAAAATCAATCCAAAATCTTTAAAGATTTTGCTGGATTTCCAACCATGACATGATTTTCCTCTACACTCTTTACTAATACGGCTCCCATTCCAATAAATGCCCCTCGAGCTACCACTAACTTTTCCTTTAAAGAAGCATTGAGGCCAATTTCAACTAAATCATCAATTTTAACATCTCCAGCTATTGCAACATTAGGTGCAATAGTTACAAAACTGCCCAGCTGAACCCCATGTGATAATGTTGAATTTATATTAACAATACTATGCTTTCCAATCGTAATATTTATCGTTAATACACTTCCTGCACAAATCATTGACCCTTCTTCTATAACAACATTTTCTCCTATTATTGCAGTAGGATCGATTAGAGTGGCAAATTGATATTCATATCCCGAAAAAAAATCTCTAATTACTCTTTCACGCCCTCGCGGGTTACCTATAGCGATTAAAAAGTCGCAATCTACATAACTATTGCAAGTTTCGATCTTCCCTAAAACAGGCACTTGAGAGATAATTTCCCCTTGTTTATTATTGGTATTATCCAAAAACCCTCTTACTTTTCTTCCACATCTACGTGCAAGTAAAGCCATTTCGATTCCATGGCCTCCAGCTCCAATTATGATAATCTCTTTCATTTATTATCTGTCCAAGATAACATTTATAATTGTTCTACATTGATCCATCGATAAGGTTGGATACATTGGTAAACATAGTACTTGTTCAGATAGCTTTTTTGCCTTTGGGGTCTCGGTATAAAAAGCTTGGTATACATTCAGTTCCGTCATCAAAGGATAAAAGTATTTACGAGCAAAAATCTGATGCTGTTTTAACTTTTCAAATAATTCATCACGATTTAACGGGTAAGATTCCGAAATAATAATAGGAAAATATGAATAATTATCCTTATCTAAAACTGGACGGCTTAGACAATCAATACCGTCAATTGCCTCTAAAGCGGTACGATATATTTGATCAATATTCTGACGTGCTTGTAATGTTTCCTCAATCGTTTTGAGTTGCAATAAGCCTAATGCAGCATGGACTTCACTCAATTTGCCATTCAAGGAAATATCATCAATTGTTGTTTCATTAACAATACCAAAATTTCTTAATTGATCAATTCGCTGCTTCATATCAGCACTATGACTTACGATAGCACCGCCCTCAAAAGTGTTAAACACTTTAGTTGCATGAAAGCTAATTACACTTAGATCGCCATAATCTAGAATACTTCGTCCTTGGCATTTAATACCAAAAGCATGTGCAGCATCATAAATTAGTTTTAATTGATATTGATCAGAAATTTTTTGTAAAGCGTCAACCTCACATGGAATTCCATAACAATGAACAGGTAAAATTGCGACTGTTTTATCTGTAATCGCAGCTTCTACAGCTTCTGGATCAATATTTGAAGTGTTTGGATCAATATCAACAAAAACAGGGGTTAATTTATTCCAAACAATGGAGTGAGCAGTTGCAACAAATGTATAAGGCGTAGTAATAACTTCACCTTGCTCTAAGCCCAAAGCTTGTAATGCTGTAACAAGCGCTATCGTTCCATTATTAAATAATGAAATATACGGAACATCCAAATACTCACATAACGCTTGCTCTAATTTCTGGTGTAGAGGACCACAATTCGTTAGAATTTTATTGTCCCAAATCTCTTTTAAATAAGGAATAAACTCATCCAATTCAGGTAAAACTGGCTGCGTTACATAAATCGGGGTCTTCATACGTCTTTCACCAAAGAAATCAAATATTGGCCATAATCATTTTTATTCATACTTTGACCAATTGCTAAAACTTGTTCTTTGCTTAGCCAGCCATTGTTAAAAGCGATTTCTTCTAAACAAGCCACCTTATAACCTTGCCGCTTTTCAATGGTTTCTACAAATTGTGCTGCCTCAAGCAAGCTTTCATGTGTGCCTGTGTCGAGCCAAGCAAAGCCTCGACCGAGTAACTCGACATTTAAGTCACCACGCTCTAGGTAAATTTGATTGACGGTCGTGATTTCTAATTCACCGCGCTCAGATGGTTTGACTTGTTTCGCAATTTCAACAATATCATTGTCGTAGAAATAAAGTCCTGTCACAGCAAAATGTGATTTTGGATTTTTCGGCTTTTCTTCTAATGAAACAGCACGTTTTTGCTCGTCAAACTCAACCACACCAAAACGCTCTGGATCTTTCACCTGATAGCCAAAGACCGTTGCCCCTTTTTGGCGTGCAACTGCCTGACGAAGCATTGGTGTAAAACCTTGCCCATAAAAAATATTATCGCCAAGCACTAAGCACACATTACTTGTACCAATAAACGCTTCACCAATAATAAAAGCCTGAGCTAAACCATCTGGACTTGGCTGAACAGCATAACTCAACTCAACACCAAATTGCGAACCGTCACCCAATAGTCGTTTAAACCCATCAATATCATCTGGGGTACTGATAATTAAAACTTCGCGGATACCCGCTAACATCAAGACCGACAAAGGGTAATACACCATCGGTTTATCGTAAATCGGCAGTAACTGCTTAGATACACCCTTGGTAATTGGATATAAGCGTGTACCTGAACCACCCGCAAGAATAATACCTTTCGTCGACATTAGACATTTACCCCTAATCTTTCACCTTGATAACTGCCATCTTGTACACGGCGACACCATTCTAAATTATTTAAATACCATTCAACGGTTTTACGGATACCCGTTTCAAAAGTTTCCTGAGGTTTCCAGCCAAGTTCACGCTCTATTTTTGATGCATCAATCGCATAGCGTAGATCATGTCCAGGACGATCCTTTACAAAAGTAATTAAACTTTCATATGCTTGAGAGTTAGCCTGTGGTTTTAATTCATCTAGAATTTTGCAAATGGTTTTAACTACTTCAATATTCTGCTTTTCGTTATGTCCACCAATATTATAGGTTTCACCAATCACACCTTGAGTAACAACTTGATACAGTGCTCTAGCATGGTCTTCAACGAACAACCAATCACGGATCTGATCACCCTTTCCATAGATCGGCAATGCTTTGCCATCTAAAGCATTTAAAATGACTAAAGGAATTAACTTTTCTGGGAAGTGATAAGGACCATAATTATTCGAACAATTGGTGACAATGGTCGGTAAGCCATAGGTACGTTGCCAAGCACGAACTAAATGATCTGAACTCGCCTTACTTGCTGAATAGGGAGAGCTTGGCGCATAAGGTGTTGTTTCAGTAAATAAGTCTGTTGTACCCTCTAGATCACCATAGACCTCATCTGTTGAAATATGGTGAAAACGAAAGCTTGCTTTTTTATTGTTATCTAATACCTGCCAGTACTTACGTGTTACCTCTAATAAGGTATATGTTCCTACAATATTGGTCTGAATAAATGCACTTGGCCCATCGATTGAACGATCAACATGCGACTCAGCCGCTAAATGCATAACTACATCAGGTTGAAATTGTTGGAAAATCTTCTCTAGTTTTGACGCATCACAAATATCAATTTGTTGAAACTGATAGCGAGGATCCTCATCAATTTCTTTTAAGGACTCTAAATTTCCAGCATAGGTCAATTTATCTATATTTAAAACGGTATCTTTCGTTGTTTTTATAATATGGCGTACTACAGCAGAACCAATAAATCCAGCACCACCAGTTAATAATATTTTCATATTTTTCCACTATACTACATCGAGTAGATTCTATCTAAACTTTCTATCTTCATACTCACCTTAAGACGCGCTGGAACAACCTGATAATTGGGCTTGCAAAATAACCATGCTATACTCTTCCTATTTCATTGAAAAAATTAGAAAAAATATTTTTTAACGTTTAAGGCAAGTTAAGGGGATACGATGCGGCATAATATAACAAATTTCATCAATTTGTTAGCAGTTCATTCTATTTTTATTTTAATGATTGTCCGATTAATTTAAAGCGATCAACAAATTACTTTTCATCAAATACTGAATTAAATCAAATTATTTTATAAAGAACACTATATCCCTCAAATTCCCCTACACTCCCACAGAAAAGATTATTATGTTTTTTTAATCTTTTGGGATAAAATCGCCTTGTTTTAGTGTTCTTTGCCGAATGACTTACTCAAAATGGCAAGTGATATCAATGAAAAATAAGACTATCCAAGGGTTTGATGTGAAGTATTACCAACTGTTTTCTATTCTTACGATCAGCATAAGCGCTGCGAGTTGTGCAATCACTTCAGGGCTTCAAACCCATGATCTTCCAGAAGAAGGAACGTATAAAACAGAACAAGGCGCAGACATTACCGTCATGCAATTAACGCAAGATAGTTTACAATCGCTCAATATCTCTACGATCGCTTCTAATCAAAATAATCTATCCGTATTATTCCGCCAGCCCCATAGCCAATATCGCTTAAATACAGGCGATGTTTTATCTATCCAATTATGGGCCTACCCTGAAATCACTCCTCCGCTTCAAGACGGGAATAATACCAAAGGGATTGGTTATCCTATTGATAGTAATGGAAATCTACAACTCCCGTTAATAGGGCAAGTACATATTTCTGGGAAAACGCTAGCCGAAACAAATCGTTACTTACGCAGCCAATTTGCAAAATACTTAAAAACACCAGATGTCATTGTTCGTGTCTTGTCCTATGAAGGAAATCGCTATTTTGTAAATGGCCAAGTCATGAAAAGCGGGCAATACACCCTGAATGACCAACCAATTAGCCTGTATACAGCACTGGGGATGGCAGGCGGCATTAATCCTGAAACAGGCGATAATACCTCGATACAACTCATTCGTCAGAGTGTCACGTATAATTTAAATCTGGTAGATTTAGAAAAAAAAGGCTTTTCATTACATAAATTATTGATTCAGCCCAATGACACGATTTTTGTGAATACCAAACAAAATCAAAAACTGTATGTCATGGGTGAGTCAAGTAAAAGCCAAGCTTTACCACTTCGAGATCAAGGTATGACTTTAAGTGATGTACTTGGTGAGAGTGAAGGGATTAACCCCTATACCGCAAGTGCTGCACGGATCTATGTCATGCGGACTGATTTAAGTACTCGACATTCAACTATTTATCAGCTGAATTTAAGTAGTTTGGGTAATCTCGCTTTGGCTAATCAATTTGCTATGCAGAAGAATGATATTGTCTATATTGATGCCACAGGTCTTACGCGCTGGCAACGTATGGTCAACCAAATTATACCATTCTCGAATGCGCTTTATAGTTTTGATCAGTTAGGTAAATAAATATGACTTTTTCAATCCAATGATTTAGATCATAAAGAATCTGCAAGCATTTTCCAAAATTTTAAATAGTTGTTCCCTTATGAATCAAAATACACAATTGCCTGATGATACGATTGATCTCAGAGAATTATTTTTTACGATCATTGCTCAATGGAAACTTATTGTTTTTTGTACAGCTTTCGCACTCGTCTGTGCAGGAGGTTACCTTAAAACTGCAGAAAACATTTATGAAGTTGATGCAAAAATTCAAATCATTGATAACAAGCAAAGTGGGTTAGCGGGTCTAAACTCGCAACTTGCATCTTTAGGTAGTTTAGCTGGCGTAAATATTGGCGGTCTTGGCGGTCAACAATCGATTCAGGCAGAAATCGAAATCTTGCAATCTCGCTCTATTTTAGCAAAAACTATTCAAGATCTAAATCTAGATATCCAAATCCAACCAGATCAAGGTTTTGTTCAGAAGCTTTTAAGCACAGATCAATTTCACACCAACTATCTTACGGATCAAGTACAAGTTAGAAATCATAAAACTGAGTTCACTATTCGCCAATTTGACATTCCAAAACAATATCTAGATCAAAACCTGCTTTTAAGCTTCCATGGACAAAACTTTAGCCTTACGTCAGAAAAAACTGGACTAGAAGTATACAAAGGATCCCTAAATCAAAAAGCAAATTCTACTCCTCTTGGTTCAGCTTGGAAAATTAGTATTTCAAGCCAACATCCTCTAGATGGTCAGTATATTGTTCAAAAACAATCAACACTTGCAGCAGTAAAAGCAATTCTATTAAATTTAAAAGCAGCCGAAGTTACCAAGCAAACAGGTATTATCACAATCAATTATGATGGGACAGATAAAGCCCATATCATAAAAGTATTAAATCACATTTTAGAGATTTACCAAGAACAAAACTTAGCGACGAAATCTGCGGAGAAAGAAAAATCTCTAACATTTTTAAATCAGCAACTACCAAAACTGAAGCAAGAGCTAACAGAGGCAGAGCAAAAGTTTAATACGTTCCGAGAAACTCATGGTACGATCGATATTCAACAAGAAGCTGGGCTTTATTTAAAGCAGAGTGTCGAGCTGGAAACGCAAAAAATTCAGTTGGAACAAAAGCAAGCCGAATTAGCTGCGCAATACACCGCTCAACATCCAATGATGCAAGAAATTAATGCACAAATTGGTGTTTTTAATAAAAAAATTAATGAATTGAATAGTGCATTAAAAAAATTGCCAAATACACAAAGTCAGTATTTGCAATACTATCGCGATGTACAAGTACAAACGCAGTTGTATACTAATTTATTAGGAACATACCAGTCTTTAAGCTTAGCCAAAGCTGGAGAAACAGGAAATATTCGCGTTTTAGATTACCCTGTAGAACCAACGAAACCAATCAAACCTCGTAAGCTAATCGTGTTAATCCTCTCAATTTTTATTGGTGGATTTATTGGTGTAATGATTGCTCTAGTTCGCAATATGTTACAAACTGGCGTACGTCACCGTGATGAAATTGAACAGGCTGTCGGAATTAACACTTATGTTGAATTGCCTAAAGTGAAACATAAAACTGCTCCTGAGTTACCAGCACTCAAGACATTTATCCCGACTTTACGTTTTAAGTTACAGCAAAAACAACATAACGTTGCACTCATAACAAGTGTTACACCTAATCAAAATCAAGGTGTGATTGCTCAACATTTGGCACTTTATCTCAGTCAAGCTGGGCAGAAAGTTTTAGTCATTGATAGCGACCTTTATCGTGGTGAACTTGACCAACTTTTTAAGAGCACGTCAAAAGTGGGCCTAGCTGAATATTTACGCGGACAAGCCAACCTAGATCAAATTATCGTGAATACAAGTTCTCCAAATTTGAGTTTAATTGGGCGTGGACAAAGCAATGATGAAGCTTCTATTAGCTCACATCAATCAATTTTTGCACAGTTAATGCAACAGATCAGCAATCAATATGACTACATATTAATCAGTTCTGCACCCGTACTTGCAACCTCTGATAGTTTAAACCTTGCTCAATTTACAGGTTTTAATCTCTGTTTAGTGCAATACGGTCAGACACAACTGAAAGATATTGAACTCGCAAAATCTTATTTTGTGAATGCTGGACTTGAGATTGATGGTCTTATTCTCGATCAGATCCCGAGCTATCAAATTAATCAGTATCAATATCAGACCAGCAAATAATTGCTCTAATATTGAATAAAAGGAACCAGAGAGCTATAAATTCTCTGGTTTTTTTATTTCAACAAGAATGCTCATTGATTTCACAAATGACTCAATCCTCATACAAAAAATCCATGCATTTTTGCTGTTTATTATTCAATGCCTAAGCCTATACATGCTAAGATCAACGGCATATTTTTTATTAAAATCTCGCTTTGGGACATCTCATGAGTAAAGCTTTACCTTTCGTTGTCGCAGCTGTTTTAGGCGGTGCAGCGCTCGTTCCTATTTACTACGCTACTAAAAATCCAACTACTGAGTTTGGCGCCAAGGCTGACAAAAATGCAGCACCTGTGGCAAAAATCAGTTATGCATTAGGTTACGAAGTCGCAAAACAAACCCCACCAGAATTAGAAACCAGTGCATTTATTACTGGCTTCCGTGACGGACATGCACAAAAACCAGCAGCCTACACAGAAGAAGAGTTACAAGCGGCTTATGTCGAGTTCCAAAAAGAACTACAACAAAAGCAAGCGAATGAGACCAAAAAAGTCGAAGCGACCAACAACAGCTTTTTAGCAGAAAATGCGAAAAAAGAAGGTGTGAAAACCACCGCTTCTGGCTTGCAATATAAAATCACTAAAGAAGGTACAGGTAAACAGCCTGCCGCGACTTCTGTTGTGAAAGTTCACTACAAAGGTCAACTTGCTGATGGTAAAGTCTTTGATAGCTCTTATGACCGTGGCGAGCCAATTGAGTTCCCGCTGAATCAAGTGATTCCAGGCTGGACTGAAGGTTTACAGCTGATGAAAGAAGGTGGTAAAGCAACACTTTATATTCCTGCAAACTTAGGTTACGGTGAACAAGGTGTTCCTGGTTCGATCCCACCAAATAGCACATTAATTTTTGATGTAGAATTAATCGCTGTTAAGTAAATGATCTTAAGGAGAGCCTG
The DNA here is from genome assembly GCF_002292065.1 of Acinetobacter sp. UBA991. Taxonomy (NCBI): domain Bacteria; kingdom Pseudomonadati; phylum Pseudomonadota; class Gammaproteobacteria; order Moraxellales; family Moraxellaceae; genus Acinetobacter; species Acinetobacter sp. UBA991. The sequence continues at coordinate 128,479 of NZ_DBBF01000014.1, forward strand.
TGCTCTCCTTTATTTTTTGGAAGAAATAATGAAAAGATTAGGTCTCATTTTAATTGCTTCAACCATCGGAACGGTTCAAGCAGCACCCATTACACAAAAAAGCCCACAAAAAGATCAACTCGGATATAGCTACGGTTATCTCATGGGCAGAGGCAATGCCGAAACCTTAAAAGACTTAAATATCGAAACTTTTGTACAAGGCTTACAAGAAGCTATTCAAGGTAAAACGGCATCATTAACCGATGAAGAAATGACCAACGTTCTAAATCAATATAAAAAACGCCTAGAAGCCAAACAACTGATTGAGTTTCAAGAACAAGCTCAAAAAAATGATCAAGCAGGCAAAGCCTTTTTAGCTGAAAATGGCAAGAAAGCAGATATCGTGACCACGAAATCAGGCCTACAGTACCAAGTACTACAACAGGGCCAAGGTAAATCACCGAAAGCGACATCAACGGTTAAAGTAAACTATGAAGGACGCTTGCTCGATGGAACTGTGTTCGACAGTTCAATCGCACGCAACCATCCTCTTGAGTTCAAGCTCAGCCAAGTGATTGCGGGTTGGACCGAAGGTGTTCAAACGATGAAAGAAGGCGGTAAAACACGTTTCTTTATTCCAGCAAATCTAGCCTATGGTGATGTCGGTTCGGGCGATGCGATTGGCCCTAATAGCACGTTGATTTTCGATATTGAATTACTCGAAGTCCATTAAAGTAAATATTTGACTCTTTTATTTAAAAGAGTCAAAAAATATCCCAATGTGATTGATGCGAACAAAACATATGTAGTAAAAATCACCGTATTGTTTGCATCAAATCTCTTCGCCAATTCAACCATCATGATTGGGTGAATAAGATAAATAGCAGTTGAAAGTACTGCAATATTTTTGCTGTGACTCTGAATATCTAGCTTAAGCGTATAAATAAAAATTGCTGGTGCAATTAGCAATAACATTACAAGAAAATCAAGAGATTCTTTATGATTAACAAAGTAATAATGGATAAATGACTCAAACACTAATAATAACAGTAAGAACGATATCAGATATAAATTAATATTTATTTTATGGTCTATCTTATACTTGTTAATCCAAAAGCCAATCATCATAAATGGGAAACACATCATCAAAAAATTCCGATAACTATTAAAATTATTTAGAAGATGATCTGTTCCTCTAGGGAATAAATGTAAGTTTCCAGCAGTCTGTATCACATAACCAGTAAGAAAGCATAGGACTGCTATGCTTAGCTGAAAAGCTAGCGAATAATTTCTAATCCAGTAGAGCAATAACCCACCAAAGAAGGCTCCGATTAAATACCAAAGTACAAAATAGCCCCAAAAGAGATTTTTAATATTTTCTACTAAAGATAAATAAGAAAACCAAAATGGTGAATAAACTAACATCCAAATCAAATAAAGAACAAGAAGCCGTTTCCCCCATTTAATTAATTTTTCTAGATTATTAATATAAAAGAAATAATACCCTGTAATAAGAAGAAAAATGGGAACTGCTATTCTGCATACTCCATTTACAGTTGTAAAATATAAAGCCTCATTAATATTCTTGAATAAGCTGCAATGTAGCATGACAACAAGAAAAGATAGACAAAGCTTTAATATGTCTAATGCTACATTTCTACACATTTTTATAATTTAACTCTTCCGGATTTTTTCTAAGCTTTTAAATGTCTTGGTCGGAAACCTGTAGCCAACAATGCTACAGCATAGGCAACGACACCGATGACACATAAGCCAATCACTTCAGCAATACGCAGCCATTGAGAAATATCGCCTTGGTACCAGGTTAAGCCATACCAAAGCGCAGCAATCATGGTGATATTGGCAACCGCATATTGCAATGCCAGTTTTTTCCAATGCGCACCAAAACGATAAATATTACGTTTATGCAAATAGAAATACAGCATACCCGCATTCACCAAAGCCGAGCCTGAAGATGCTAGTGCGAGCGCCATATGCTCGGCATGCCAATCGATTAACTTAAACAAGCCAATAAAGACTACGTTTAGAATGGCATTGGCTGCCACTGCCATTAAGCCGACACGAACCGGGGTTTTAGTATCCTGTTGTGCATAGAAGCCTGGCGCAAATACTTTGATCAACATAAATGAGATGACCCCTGCACTCATACATTGCAGTGCCAATGCCGTCATTCGCGTATCTTCTACAGTAAATTCACCACGCTGGAACAAGGCCTGAATAATCGGTGTCGACAGCATAAATAATGCAATACTTGCGGGAATACCGACCAGCATAATAATCTTGGCAGCCCAATCAATCATGCCTCTAAATTTGGCTTGATCTTGCTCTGCATGACGTGCGGAAAGCGAAGGTAAAATTACTGTACCAATCGCGACACCAATTAAGCCCAGTGGTAACTCAGTCATACGTTCAGCACTATACAACCATGATACTGAACCATCTTGCATGAATGACGCCCAGATTGTATTGAGCAATAAGTTAATCTGAGTCACTGACACCCCAAACAAAGCAGGCAGCATCAGTTTTAAAATACGATCCACCCCTTCATGTTTGAAGTCCACTTTCGGTGGAATCAATAAGTTCTTTTTCCATAGTTCAGGGATCTGGATCGCCAACTGTAAAACACCCGCAGCAACTACAGCCCACCCCAAAGCCATAATTGGCTCTGCCATATACGGCGTTAACCACCACGCCCCTGCAATCATTGCCACATTGAGTAATACTGGAGAAAATGCAGGTGAAGCAAATGAACCATAGCTGTTTAAGATACTGCTGGCAAAAGCCGTCAATGACATAAACATCAAATATGGAATAGTCAGACGAAACATATCCACAGCGAGATCAAATTTTTCAGGATCGTTATGGAAACCAGGTGCATACAGATAAATAATCGCTGGGGCAGCCACCATAGCGACAAAGGTCAATAACGACATGGCCGTGAGCAAACAGCCAAACACCCGACTAATGAGAATCTGGACTTCGGCATGGGCACGACTGGTCTTATATTCGGTCAGAACAGGAATGAAAGCCTGAGAAAAAGCCCCTTCCGCAAATAGACGTCGGAAAAAGTTGGGAATACGAAAGGCAACAACGAAGGTATCGAAGTCCTTGCCTGCACCAAATACATTGAGCAGTACCACATCACGTACCAACCCCAACACTCGAGATAACATCGTCATTGCACTGACAATTACAGTCGATCGCCACAATGCCATCGCATTCACCTACGGCTTATCTTTTAAAAAGCGTTATTGTAATGAAAGTCCGAATAGATTTCGTTATGAAATTATAAATCCGATGCTGTTTTTTCGGCTAATTTTTGTTGAGCCAGCAAATTTCGAAATAATTGCCAATCAAAATATAAACCTGGATCGGTTTTACGTTTTGGCGCAATGTCAGAGTGGCCTGCAATATGATTTTGAATTTTTGGATAAGCTTGACCTAAAGTATTCACAACTTCAACCAATGCCTGATATTGTTCAGGCTCAAAAGGTAAATCGTCACTCCCTTCTAGCTCAATCCCAATCGAATAATCGTTGCATTCTTTCAAGGCTAAATAGCTAGAACGGCCTGCATGCCACGAACGATCATTAAAATTCACAAACTGAATCACTTCGCCTGTACGTAAAATCAATAGATGCGCTGAAACTTTCATCCCTTCAATGGTTTGGAAATAAGGGTGTAATGACCAATCCAATTGATTCTGAAAAAATTGCTGAATATAGCCCCCACCAAACTGTGAAGGTGGCAAACTAATATTATGAATAACAATTAGTTGAATATCGGTATCTGTAGGTCGGGCATTAAAATTCGGCGATGAAATTTGTGTTGCACCTGCCAATATCCCATCTTGAACTTGAGTAAATCTAGATTGTTGCATGGTGACTCGAATCAGCAATTTAATATTTATCTTGCCCATTCTGACATGCTTTATCACGAATAATCGAGATGAAATACTTATTTTTTATGAGTAGAGTGCTAATATAACGCACAAGTTTTTTAGTCAAAAATATACTGGAAATGGTATGAGTATCCCTCAATCTTTGCTTGAACAATCTATTCAAATCAATATTCAACAAGCATTACAAGAAGATATTGGGGACGGCGATATTACCGCCATGCTCACACCAGCCGATGAACAAGCCACTGCAACCATTATTACACGTGAAGAGATGGTGTTGGCGGGTCAGCCTTGGGTCAATGCATTAATTCAAGCCTATGACAGCTCAGTTCAAGTGACTTGGTTAAAACAAGAAGGTGAGCATGTTGCGGCAAATGAAGCTTTCTTAAAGCTTGCTGGTTCTGCACGTAGTTTGCTCACTGTAGAGCGTCCTGCACTGAATTTCGTCCAAACGCTGTCTGCGGTTGCGACTAAAACAGCCAGCTATGTTCAACAACTCGAGGGTTTGCATACCAAATTACTCGATACCCGTAAAACCTTACCCGGCCTGCGCATTGCACAAAAATACGCGGTTGCTCTCGGCGGTGGTCAGAATCATCGTTTAGGTTTATTTGATGCATTCTTAATTAAAGAAAATCACATCATGGCTGCGGGTGGAATTGCTCAAGCAATTGCCAAGGCACATACGATTGCACCCGGTAAGCCGGTCGAAGTCGAAGTGGAAACTTGGGATGAGCTCAATCAAGCGCTTGAAGCAGGTGCTGATATTGTGATGCTGGATAATTTTAGCCAACAGCAGATGATTGATGCGGTCAAACATGTGGCAGGTCGTTGTAAATTAGAAGCTTCTGGTAATATTACCATTGAGAATTTACGTGAAGTGGCAACCTCAGGCGTCGATTACATTTCAATGGGTGTGTTAACCAAAGATGTCAGAGCAGTTGATTTATCGATGCGTTTTAACGGCTAAGTCTGATCAGGCTCATTGTCCTGATGCTCAGACTGTTGTGCAGCCAGAATCTCTGTTTTGGTTGATGTCTGAGCCGCTTTAATTTGTTCACTCCACGCTGATTTGGCTTCGGTTGAATCAGTGGGTCGTGGATCCGCCGCCATCAAAACAAAAGTCACTGCGGTCAGTAACACTAGAAAAACTTGTAACATCGTCATCCCCTAAAAAATGCTTAATTTCAATTTGTGTTCAATCTATCAAAGCAACATGAGCCAAATCTGAGGGCTTTGTTACAACATGAAAATGCTCAGTGAGCTATTTGTTGACGATGATGTATTTGTGTGTACTTTCATTTCAATCTATGTAAGCTTAAAATGCTAAGCAGCTCAATTTATTAAAATAATAAGTATGGATACCGTATTCGAAGCTGTGTTTCATGTACTGTTTAAGCTGTTTCGTTTTCTCATCATTGACCTGATTTTTGAAATTATTATTGAAGGTGTGGTTCGTAGTCTTGGCTATGGGGTGGTTCGTTGCTATCGCCTTGGACAACGGGTGGATTTTGACAGTACTGAAGTATTTGTTGTCGGTTTTATCACGCTGCTCATATTGATATTTCTGTGTATCTACTGGTTTTTACTACGATAATTTTCAGTCTATAAAAAGCAGTTTAAGCATTCACTTAAACTGCTAATTTAACTTGTGTCTTAAAAGCTTTAGCTGCCCGAAAAGCCCATATAAGGGTCAGAAATGGAGTCCACATTGATTTCAATACGTCCAGCAAAGCGGCGGCTATAGCTCGGATCATTTTCAATCGTGACGCTAAAATCGTACCAACCACCAAACTCAGTCATGTCCCAACTGAGTTCTTTTTCAGCCGCTGCCGTTTCAACTTGCCAGCTCTTATTTGGTAAGTAGGCATTGGCTTTGACCACCAGTTTTGCTGTTTGTGCTGCGTCATTGCGGACTTTTAAGAAAATCTTTGGATCACACTCCTCCATACAGACACGGACTTCTGGAAGTGCTTGAATTTGTACGGTTTGAGTTAGGTTACCCGTAAAGCTGCGATGAAAACCATTCGGTCCCAATACCCATAGATCATATCGATTCTCTTTAGTCTGCCAAATATCATCCAGTTGCTTGCCCGCCTCCACCATATAACGGCGTGGAACTGCTTCTAAATTCAATTTGTCATAGACATGGAAGACGGCCGCATGCGTGCCTGTATTTGAGAACATTAATTTCACGGTTTTAGCCACAACATCGACTTTGGCGCTGCTATGCAAGACATAAGGCAGTGCCCGTGATGGACGAATCCCCATCTCCTGAACTGGATCGGTCTGACTGAGCGGACGGCTGACCTGAGATAAACTCTCCTGTGCTTTACGAATCGCATCGGCCTCAGCTTTGCTCTTTTTCCCAGATAAATCTGGCATAGGGAGTAAATTAGGGGTTTTAAAATTAAATGCCGAGGTTAAATCACCACATACTGCACGACGATAAGGACTGATATTCGGCTCTTTCACATCAAAACATTGTTCCAAGAATCGGATTACGGAAGAGTGATCAAACACTTGGGAATTGACCCAACCACCACGACTCCACGGAGAAATGATATACATCGGCACACGAATCCCCGGCCCATAGACCCCAACACCATTACTCACTTTAGGATCGATAAAATTTGGCTGACCATTCGAAGCCTTGGCATGCGTTGCATACTCATAGGACATCTGTTCTTTGCTGAGCGTCGATTTGCCATATACCGTGCCTGATGCATCCATTGAAGGTGCGCTTGGTGAAGGTACATGGTCAAAGAAACCATCATTTTCGTCAAAATTGATCAAGAAAACGGTTTGGCTCCACAGCTCAGGACGCTCAGTCAGCGCATTGAGAACCTCTTGGATATACCATGCTCCCTGCACTGGGCTTGATGGCCCTGGATGCTCACTATAAGTTGCGGGTGCGACCAACCAACTGACTTGCGGTAATTGTCCTTTAGCAATGTCTTGTTTAAATGTCCCTAAAAAACCACCATCTGGCATGGTATTGGCAATGCCTTTATACAAAGGTTGACTGACATCAATTGCTGGATCATAAGCTGGGCAAATGGTGCTGTTATTGACTGGTTTTCCTGATAACTCATTGGCACGGCGATACTTTTTAAATCCTGCTAATGGATTATCAGTAAAGTTATCAGGCATGTTTTGATACACTTTCCAACTGACACCTGCTTGCTGTAAACGCTCAGGATAAGTGGTCCAGTCATAACCTGTGGTCGATGGGCCAATCGCATCCAAATCATTGACGACACTGGCAACATTGGCACCTGTTGGACCATTCGTGCCAGTCCAGATAAACATACGATTTGAGTTGGTTCCCGTATGCATCGCGCAGTGGTAAGCATCACACAGAGTGAAGGCATTGGCTAAAGCAAACTGAAATTCAACTTCTTGTTGCTTGTAATAGCCCATCGATTGCGGTTGTTTGTATTGTACCCAACTGCCCATACGACCATGATCCCAAGCATATTGTCCATCGGTCCATGAGTGCGGTGTACCGCTGACACGCTGTGCATTGCCGCGGCTGCTATCTAAGTGATATGGATAGACCTTATTCTTATTGGCATCATACTGTTCCCAGACTTTACGACCTTGGCTTAAAGGAATGGTAAAACGGTCACCAAAACCACGTACACCTTTCAAAGTACCAAAGTAGTTGTCAAAAGAACGATTCTCTTGGGTCAAGATCACCACATGTTTGACATCTTTGATGGTGCCTGTTTCTACCTTGGCATCAATCGCAAGTGCCTTCTGAATACTCATTGGGAAACTGGTGAGCGCTGCTGTACCAAACAAGGCTTTGGTTGAATTTAATAAAAAATCACGACGATTCATTGGTTTATTTCCTTATTGTTCTTGTTTATGGCGCGCAGTGAATTTTGCAGGTAGATGTTGGCGGCTTTGGACTTGGCGTAGGATTATTATTATCACCATCACTGTCGTTACAGGCACTGAGTAACAAGCAACTGCTGCTGAGCAACGCTAAAAGGAAATTTCGCATTTGACTATCCGTTAAATATCAGTGCAGATAGTCAATACAATCTAAATGACAATTGAATGATGATTTGATCGCAATTCAATGACAAAAAATGGATAAAAAAAAGGCGGTCTAAAAAAACCAGACCGCCCGCACTATCAACTGGAGCTTACCAACCGAGAGCCTGCTGTTGCTTCTGAATCAATTCCGCGATTCCTTTTTCTGCAAGCTCTAACATGGCATTGCACTGCTGGCGCGTAAACGGCTTGTCTTCTGCCGTTCCTTGAATTTCAATAAATTCGCCAGCCTGTGTCATCACCACGTTTAAATCGGTTTGGCAATTTGAATCTTCTTCGTAGCATAAATCGAGTAAAACTTCGTCTTGATACATCCCGACTGAAATTGCTGCGACTAAGCTTTTTAATGGATCCTGTTTAATTTTTTTGTTGCTAAGCAATACATTCATCGCATCAACCAAAGCCACTGCTGCGCCTGTAATTGCTGCTGTACGTGTTCCACCATCCGCTTGAATCACATCACAGTCAATCGTAATGGTGTTCTCGCCTAATTTCTTCAAATCCACCATGGCACGTAAGCTACGACCAATTAAACGTTGGATTTCTTGGGTACGACCCGTTTGCTTACCGCGTGCTGCTTCACGATCGCTACGGGTATGGGTTGAGCGCGGTAACATGCCATATTCGGCCGTCACCCAACCTTGTCCCTGACCTTTCAAGAAACGAGGTACTGAGTTCTCAATGCTTGCGGTACACAACACTTTAGTATGACCAAACTCAACCAAAACTGAGCCTTCTGCGTAACGAGTAAAGTTACGGGTAATTTTGACCTCACGTAATTGGTCTAATGTTCTTTGGTCAATACGCATAACGATTCCTTAAAACTATGGCACAAATATCATTGCGCCATAGTATATCTCAATTACACGTGCTTCCAGTTTTACTTATTCGTTACAATTCACAGAATTAGTCATCGCTTAAGCAAACTTAAACTTCGATTTGAAATTCGTCCAAGTTTGAGCCACTTGTACAGCCATATCATTCGGCAATGAACATCTTGCTAAACGCACCCAAACCGTCCAGAACTGCTTCATAAAATTAGCTTCGTTGTAGTTCACGCCATATTCAGCACATAAAGCTCTGATTTGTGGTGCAACTTGTTCATAACGATTGGCAGGCATGTCTGGGAATAAATGATGCTCAATTTGATGGCTTAAATTACCACTCATAAAGTGCATCCATTTACCACCAGTAAAGTTACTTGAACCACGAATCTGACGCAGATACCACTGCGCTTTGGTCTCATTCTCAGTGTTGTCTGCTTCAAAGGTTTCCGCATCTTCCGTAAAGTGACCATTAAAAATCACCGCTGATGACCATAAATTACGCATGATGTTTGCAACTGCATTTCCAGCCAATACTGGAATAAAGTTAATCGTTGCAATTGCAGGAAAAAACACATAATCCTTTAACACCTGACGCGTCGCTTTTTTACGGAAATCAGATGCATCCGCCCAAACCTGTTTCCAGGTTTTGGTTTTATAGACCAAAGCATCTTCCAAATGCAGGTTTTGTACCCCGACATACCATTGGAAAAAGAACATCAACTGTAAAGCCAATGGAATATTGGCCAAATGACGCACTTCCCATTTTTGGTCTTCTGTCACCCGTAAAATGCCATAACCGACATCATGGTCTTTACCGACAATATTGGTATAAGTGTGATGCATATAATTATGGGTATAGCGCCAGTCATTGCCTGAACAGGTATTATCCCAATCGTAGTCTTCGCCACGCAAGCTAGGGTCATTGAGCCAGTCAAACTGACCATGCATCACATTATGGCCCAACTCCATGTTCTCGACGATTTTAGACACACCCAGCATGGCGGTCCCCAGCAACCATACGGGTGGGATCCAGCCACCGAACATCAACATGCCACGTGATGCGATTTCGGTATAACGTACGAAATTACGCACTTTGTAGATATATTTTGAATCCTGCTCACCGAGATTTTGCATCACATCTAAACGTATTTGCTCGACACGGCGGCCAAACTCTTCGACTTGTTCAGGAGTTAAATGCGCTGACTTTGATACGGTTTTAAATTCTAATGCCATATTCATTGTACTAATCCTCAAATATCTTTGTTTTTATAGGTCAATCGTGACTGGGCTTAAGGCCTGGCTCACACATAACTTGATTGGACGATTCGGTTGATCATCAATTTCACCTGTGATCACGTTCTGCGTCACACCACTGACTTTGGTACAGCTACAGCGGTTACAGACACCCATACGGCAACCATGTTGTGGACGTAAACCTGCTTGTTCTGCACTACTTAATAGATTGGTCGTTGCAATAAAATTCTGTTGCGCACGACGGAAACTAATCGGTTGAGCCTCACTTGAATGCTCAATCTGGATCGGTTGGAAAAATTCTTGATGGAAGTTTTCCGCTGCACCCTGTTGGGTATAAATATCTTGTGCTTGGCGCATCATGCTGTGGTGACCACACGCATAAGCCTGCATCTCTTTAAAATTTGGGACTAATTTCTCTAACAATGCTGCATCTAAATGCTGTTTTTGCTCTGCGGTATTAAAGAAATGATAGTTCAACTGTGGATACTGCTCAGCCAAAGCCAAGATGTCCTGATGCAATACTTCTGCACGGTTAAAATAAACCACATGAATCTGTTCAAGCTGCTGTTGAAGTGCTTGTTGCAATAAAGAATAAATGGCAGTAATACCTGAACCTGAAGCAATCAGTAATGCAGGTTGCTGACCTTGATGTAAGACGAAGTCACCTTGTGCCTGTGAGATCTCGAAACGATCGCCTACACACAATTGTTGTGCTGCTTTCGATACCACACCTTGGACTTTAATCCCAAGACGAATTTCGCCCTGTGGCGTGACATCAATAATTGAATAACTACGTTGTTGATATACCCCATTGATCATCAAGGTAATCAAAACACTATGACCTGCTTGGACTTGGCTAAAATCAAAATTATGATTTGGCTTTATCGTCAATAACACCATATCCGAGCTGAGTGGCTGTACGGCAGTCACTTCTGCAAGAATGCGTTTCCAAGCAAAAGTTGGCTTTATTTTTTGCAAAATAAAATCAACGAAATCTTCTCGAATCCAATGTGGCTGATAACTTAACTCTGCGTTCATACGTTCCTCGTTTTGTATCTGGCTATTTATTTTGAGTGAACAAATGTTCGTGTAGTGAACATGTGTACACTATATTTATTTGTGTTCACTGAGTCAACACTTGTTCACTAATTTTTTGAATATTTTTTATACTTTTTAATAAGCCATTTAAAATAAGGAAAAAATTTAAAATTTGCGCATGCTTTGAACTCATATCTAGCAAGCGTTGATCAGTGAAAGATCAAAAACATTGGCATTTAGCAATGGACAAGGACTAAAAAGTTTCTGTTTTTTTTGCTAGACTCTGCTGTACGGTTTCAACGAGTCTTATTCATGTCGATTAGAGATGAACGAAAACAACAGAGTCGGCAGGCTCTACTAGATGCAGCACTTCATCTCAGCACTGCTGGGCGCTCATTTAGTAGTATTAGTTTGCGTGAAGTTGCTCGCGAGGTTGGTTTAGTCCCAACAGCGTTCTATCGTCATTTCCAAGATATGGACACACTCGGCCAAGAACTGGTTGATCAAGTTTCTTTACATCTAAAAAGCTTGATCCATCAATTAGGGCAAAGCTATTTGAAACACAGTGGCAGTGCCAAAACCCGTACCAGTATTGAACTTTTTGTACAGGCCGTGAATCATAGCCCGCAACAATGGCAGTTTATGATTGCAGAACGTTGGGGCGGCTCAGAAACAGTCCGCATTGCGATCGCACGTGAAATTGAGTTTCTAATTGAAGACCTCGCCATTGATCTGTGCAAACTCGAAACCTTCAAACACATTAAAGAAGCCAAAGACTTGCAAGTCTTATCTACGATTTTGATTAATATGTCGTTTACATGGGCAATGACGTGGATCAATTTACCCAAACAATTCACGATTGATCATCTACTCGAACAACAAAACTTATTTATCGACAATGCAGCGACTCAAGTCCGTTTACTCTTCAGTGGCATTTCTAACTGGGAACCACAAAACGCTTGACCTGATCCAAACCAAAGTTTGATATATAAAAGCATTGCTTAGCGTTATGATGCATTAGACACTAATGCAAACGCAGTCCAGAACACTATGAGGAGCTTATAAGCATCATGAATCCTGATCGTCATACTCAGTTCTTAATTCGTAAAGAAAAAATTTTGCAGGTTGCGGAAAAGCTATTATTAGAAAACAACCAAGAAATGACCTTAGATGAACTGGTTGCGGAACTGGATATTGCCAAAGGTACGCTATACAAACATTTCCGTAGCAAGAATGAACTGTTGCTGGAACTGATAATTCAAAATGAAAAAGAAATCTTAAAAATTTCAGATAAATACAATACCGATGTCAAAGAATACGCACCGCGTTATATGCTTTATCATCTAACCTCACCTAGTCGTACCATTCTGCTGCATCAGCTAGAAGAACATCTGACCATGACTGAGTCGAAGTTAAAACATTTGTTTGATGAGCTGTATGCGATTCGTCAGCAGCGTATTGTTTCATTGAAAGATATGACTGAAAAATATTTAAAATCACAGAATTACGATATGTCGATTCGTGATTATCTGTCTTATATCTGGTCTTTGACCTACGGTGCAGCATTATTATTAAACTCAAGCTATTACCAGCGCTCGATTGGTTCGCGTGAGAAGCTGATTAATCTTTATGTGAATCAGGCTTTGTCTCTACCAACACAGAAAGTTCAGATTGATTTAAAAGATTTACAGATTGACCAAAACTAAATGAAAAAAGGACTGTCACTACAGTCCTTTTTTATTGCAGATCGACGCAAATTATTTTGCTTTACGCTCTTTTTCTAGCAAATAATCAACCACTTGAGTTACTTTACCGTCTTCACCTTGAACCACATATTTACCATTCACGACTACGGCAGGAACACCCGTCAACTGGTACTGCTGCGCCAATTTATTCGACTCAGCAATTTTTGCCGTAATTGGGAATGAGTTAAACATACTGTTAAATTTCTGCTCAGGTACACCATAACGCGCGAAGAATTTTGCTTGAGAGGCTTGGTCAAAGATTTGCTGACCGCCATCATGAATCGCATGGAACAATGGAATATGGGTTTTCTTGCGTACACCCAGTGCTTCTGAGACGTAATAACCACGTGCACCTTGTTCCCAGACTTTATTCATCGCCGCAGGGGTACGTAAGAAATAAACGTCTTTTGGAATTTGCTTTAACCATGTTTGCATATATGGTTCAAGCTTGAAGCAGTGCGGGCAGCCATACCAGAAGAACTCACGTACTTCGAGTTGTCCAGCAGGTGCTGACGTTTTGCCTGGGTTGGCAATCACGGTATAGTCTTTACCGGCCACAAAATCTGCTGCCATCGCATTCATTGAGAATGCCAACGCAACTGCACTTAAACCACCTAATACTAACTTTTTCATTGGCTTTGCTTTTCCTCTAAGCATTTTTCGTAAGTTTATATGCTAAATATAAAACAAACACGAGCAATTCGTTTTGCTTCTGTGAAGTTTTTTATTGGATTTATCGCTTTTTTTGCCAGAATCGCTACACTAGGCTAAATTCAGACTCAAAACATTCTCTGAAACTAGATACTCGACAACGTCATCTGCAACCTGCGGGCTATCTACAATATATTGTTTTTGCAATAGATTGGATAAATGCAAGAAGTGAACAGGTTTTGCAGATGACAATGGTTTTGCCTACTTTTCCCGAAAGAAAAGTAGGTCGAACCGAAGGTCTATCCTGAAGAGAGATGAGAACTCAGCAAGACACTGCTGAGTTTAATATTCTAAGGATTCGAGCAACAAAACATCTCCATAAAATATTGATAGAGGTACTTCCATGTCGCAATTGAATGTTGACCCACAAGAAATCGCAAAATTTGAAGCATTGGCTGCCAAATGGTGGGATCAACATTCTGAATTCCGCCCGCTGCATCAAATCAATCCTTTACGTTTAAACTGGGTGGATGAGCGTGTCGGTGGTTTGGCTGGCAAAAAAGTACTGGATGTCGGCTGTGGTGGTGGCATCTTGGCTGAAAGCATGGCACGTCGCGGAGCAGATGTACTCGGTATCGATATGGGCGAAGCACCCCTTGCTGTCGGTCGTTTGCATGCACAACAAGACAATGTACAAAACATTGAATATCGCCAAATCCCCGTTGAGCAATTGGCACTCGAGCAAGCAGGTCAATACGATGTAGTGACCTGTATGGAAATGATGGAACACGTGCCTGATCCTGCTTCAATCGTGAAAGCCTGCCAAACCTTGGTGAAACCAGGCGGTCATGTGTTCTTCTCGACCATTAACCGTAATCCTAAATCGTATTTATTTGCGATTATTGGCGCGGAATATGTGCTGCGTTTATTGCCGAAAGGCACGCATGATTATCATAAATTCATCCGTCCTTCAGAAATGGCGCATGATATTCGCAATGCAGGTTTAACGCTGAAAGAAATGATAGGCTTGCACTACAACCCAATTACCAAACACTATTGGTTAGCACCAAATGTTGACGTGAATTACATGGTGCATACCACCAATACAGGTGCTGAATGAAAGCGGTTTTATTTGATCTAGATGGCACATTAATTGACACTGCCGCAGACTTCATTCGCATCATTCAACAAATGTGCCGCGATGAACAACGACCAGTAGTTGATGCGGATACCATTCGTACTCAAGTATCGGAAGGTGCTCGTGCCATGGTGAAGTTGGTTTATCCTGAATTAGAGGTCACAGACCCTGTATTTCTAGCGCATCGCCAACGCTTTTTAGATGTATATGGTGACAATATTGTGGTCGATACCGACCTATTTGTCGGCATGTACCCATTACTTGAAGAACTGGAAGCACATCAAATTCCGTGGGGCATTGTCACCAACAAACCTCGTGGTCTAAGCGAGTCTCTATTGGCAAAACTGGATCTGACTGAACGTTGTGCTGTCTTGGTTTGCCCAGAAGATGTCAGCAAAACCAAACCTGATCCAGAACCGATGTATTTGGCTGCAAAGCAACTCGAGCTTGATGCGAAAGAGATTATCTATGTCGGTGATCATCCACGCGATATTGACGCAGGTCGTCATGCCGACATGTACACCATTTTGGCTGCTTACGGTTATTTGCCTGTCGAATCACGCGATGATCTTGCCGCTTGGCAAGCCGATGCCATTATTCAAACCATTCCTGAACTGCATCAGCTGATCAAACAGAAAATCACTGTTTTGTCAGAAAATCAGGGTATGATGAATTAAATTTTTAAGATAAGAATAGGAGGCATAACAATGAAATACTCAGAATATCAACCTCGTCCAGATTTATTGAAAGATCGTATTATCCTGATCACAGGCGCTGGTGATGGGATTGGTCGTGCTGCTGCGATGAGTTATGCCCTGCATGGTGCAACCGTTGTATTACATGGTCGCACCTTAAATAAACTTGAAGTTATTTATGATGAAATTGAAGGCTTAGGCGCACCACAACCTGCAATTTTGCCGCTACAACTGTCGACAGCATCAACACATGATTACGAGCTGCTCGTCAGTACGCTAGAGCAACAGTTTGGTCGTTTAGATGGTATCTTGCATAACGCAGGCATGCTCGGTGATCGGGTTGAACTGGCACATTATCCTGTCGATGTTTGGGATGATGTACTCGCAGTAAATTTACGTGCACCGTTTGCCCTCACTCAAGCCTTGTTGCCTTTACTAGAGAAATCTGAACATGCCTCAGTGGTGTTTACCAGTTCGAGTGTCGGCCGTGAAGTACGTGCGCTTTGGGGTGCTTATTCAGTGTCTAAAGTTGCAACTGAGGCCATGAGCAAAATCTTTGCCGCAGAAAATACCTACCCAAACATTCGTTTTAACTGCATCAACCCAGGTGGGACTCGTACCGCCATGCGTGCCAAAGCCTATCCAGAGGAAGATCCAAAAGTCTTGCCAACACCTGACAGCATTATGCCCGCCTATCTGTACCTCATGGGCGATGACAGTTTAGATATGAATGGCCAAAGTATTGACGCTCAAGCTTAATTTCATCCTTACAATAATTCTAAATAACATTGGACACTGGCGTTAAAACTGCTTTTTTCAGAGAAATGTGTGAAAAATCTTCATTGTTTTAAAGGAATAATGAATCGATCTTCACAGTTTCTCTGCATTTTTAACGTACAGTAGTTCACATGAGAGACATCCGAAGTCCATAAGGTGCATCATGAAAAAATTTTTCATTATCTTGGTTTTAGGTTCGACAACCCTGTTCAGTAGTCTGGGGACTTTTGCAGGTCCACATGATCGCGATGATGATTCGCGTGGTGGCGGCTGGCAAAATGGTCGTGGCTTTGATCGTCCAGATGGTGAAAATCGTCAACGTGAACGTCGCATGCGTGAAGAGCGTGGTGTCGAGCGTTTAAAACAGCATCGTTGGCAGGAAGGCTATGTCATGCCGCAGCACTATCGTGGTAACGGTTATAAAGTCGACTATAAAGACAGTAATCTGCCACGCCCAGGTCGTAACGAACAGTGGTACAAGATCAATAATGACTATATTTTAGTCAACTCAGATGACAACAGTATCATCCGAATCATGGGCTTCTAGGTCCTTTTTGCTGGTTCGTCAGAATTAAAGTTGAATCATTGCTTTAGGAATAGATTTATCTTTTGATTTTTTTCGTTAGAATCAGAGCAAGTGCTGTATATCTGAGATCAACATGGCGAAGCAAATGACTGAAAATTCACATAGTACAACAAAAGATTATGTGCATTGGTTTCGCCACTCCGCACCTTATATCAATGCACACCGTGATAAAACTTTCGTTTTGATGTTCTCTGGTGAAGCAGTCCAACACGAAAATTTCCAACATATTATCCACGATATTGCCCTATTACATTCTTTGGGCATTCGTTTAATTTTGGTTTACGGCGCACGTCCGCAAATTAATCAAAATTTGCTTGAACGCAATATCGAGACTCCCTTCCATCAAAGCCGTCGCATTACCACACGCGAATCTTTACGCGGTGTCATGAATGCGGTGGGTTCTATTCGTCTCGAAATTGAAGCCCTCCTCTCCATGGGTTTGGCCAATTCACCAATGTATGGTGCTCGCATTGATGTCGTTTCTGGCAATTTTGTCACCGCCAAACCGTATGGGATTCGCGATGGCATTGATTTCCAGCTCACTGGAGAAGTGCGTTCGATTGATACCGATGCCATTCAACGTCATTTAGACAATCACAATATTGTTTTGCTTGGACCAACAGGTTATTCAACCACAGGTGAAGTATTTAATTTACTGGCTGAAGACGTCGCCACCAAAACAGCGACAGCCTTAAAAGCAGATAAACTGATCTTCTTAGGCGAAAAACAAGGCTTGATGAATGAACAGCAACAGTTATTACGTGAATTAAGTCCGCGCCAGCTAGAACCCTATATTCAACAAAACCAACAACAATACCCAGAATTTGCCTTACACCTCAAACAAGCGCAGCAAGCCTCTTTATCTGGCGTACATCGCGTACATTTGATTTCATATGCTTATGACGGCGCACTGATTGAAGAACTATTCACTCGCGATGGTATTGGTACCTTGATCACCGATGCCCACTATGAAGAAGTGCGTATTGCCAATATTCACGATGTCGGTGGCTTGATTAATCTTCTACGTCCGCTAGAACAGGAAGGCATTCTGGTGTATCGCTCTCGCGAACGTCTTGAAAGTGAAATTGAACATTTTGCAGTGATTGAACGCGACGGTATGATTTTGGCTTGTGCAGCACTGTATCCAATTCCGGCGGGAACAGATGAAATTCGTTCTGCTGAAATTGCCTGCGTCGCAGTGGACTCAAGCTATCGAAAATCCAATCGTGGTAGCCAAATTTTGCAATTCTTGGAAAGCAGAGCCAAACAGCAAGGGATTCAGCGACTGTTTGTGCTGACCACTAGAACCGCTCACTGGTTCCTAGAGCAAGGCTTTAGTCCTGCCAGCGTAGATGATTTACCCAATGCGCGCCAAGCACTGTATAACTATCAACGTAATTCTCTCGTCTTTAAAAAAGCATTGTAGTCATCGCAACGCATACGAAAGGAGATATTTTTATTTTTGATAAAGATATCTCCGCTTCATCATTATCTCTGCTTAAGTGAGTATGAAGAATAAATTCACCAATTGATAAAATAAAAAATTAACTCAACTAAAACAACATCTTACCAAAATAAAAACATTCAGCACTTATTCAATCCATAGATAAGATTATGCAATTTTCTATTTTGCACTTTTCAGCATAAGCAAAGCCCGATTACTTATTTTTTATGCAATAAAAAAAGTTTTAGTTTAGTTGCTCATCTTATTTAAATCTTTTGATTTGTCGGGGAGCACAACCAACATGACCATTTCAATCCATCGTTCATGGGCAACATATAGCATCATCGCAGCAAGTCTTGCCAGCCTGATGAGTGTTGCGGGTTGTGCAAAAAAACCAGAGCAGCAAGAGACAACAAAACAAGAAACCACAACATTAAATATCGGCTTTCAAAAGTATGGCATCCTGCCGATTCTCAAAGCAAAAGGTGAATTAGAAAAAAATCTTGCTGCTCAAGGTGTTAATGTTAAGTGGGTTGAATTCCCTGCAGGCCCACAGCTGTTAGAAGGTTTAAATGTTGGCAGTGTGGTCTTTGGTGAGGCAGGTGAAGCACCGCCAATCTTTGCTCAAGCAGCCAATCCAAACTTGGTGTATGTCGCCAACCAACCACCTGCACCGACAGCAGAAGCGTTAATTGTACAAAAAGATTCGCCAATTCAATCGATCCAAGATCTGAAAGGTAAACGCGTCGCGTTGAATAAAGGCTCAAATGTTCATTACCTCTTACTCAAACTATTAGAAGAGAACAATCTCAGCTTAAACGATATTCAACCTGTTTACCTGCCACCGTCAGATGCACGTGCAGCATTTGAAAAAGGTGCTGTAGATGCTTGGGTGATTTGGGATCCTTTCTTCGCCGCAGCTGAACACCAAATACATGCCCGTGTGATCGCCACAGGTGAACACTTAGTCAGTAATCATCAATTCTATTTGGCCGACCGCCAATTTGCTGAAAGCCATCCTCAGGTTTTAACGACCTTGGTCACCACACTCAATCAAACCACGGATTGGGTCAAAGCACATCCAGATGATGCAGCCAAATTACTGGAAAAACCAACAGGGCTTGAGTTTGATGTTTTAAAAAGCTCAATTTCGCGCATGGGCTTCGGGGTTCAACCCATCTCTGCCAAAGTCGCAACAGAGCAGCAATATGTCGCTGATGCCTTCTTTGCGCAGAAACTGATTCCGAAGCAGCTTGTGATCCAAGATGCCGTATTAAAGAACGACGTTAAATAATTGAGGATCACCATGAAATTGCTATCTAAAGTTTCTGTTTTGGGGTTGCTAATCTCTACATTTTCACTGAGTGGTTGCCAGAAGCCAGAGCAGAGTACGGAGAAGGCAACTTCAGTAACTGAAAATACGGCTGTCAAAACCCTATCCATTGGCTTCCAGAAATCTTCCCTCAATTTGTTAGTTGCCAAACAACAAAAGCTATTTGAGCAAGAATTTCCAAATGCCAAAATTGAATGGCGAGAATTTCCAGCAGGTCCACAAATGCTTGAAGCACTGGCCGTTGGTGCAGTCGATTTTGGTTATGTCGGCAATACCCCACCCATCTTTGCGCAAGCCGCAGCTAAACCATTGAGCTATGTGGCTTATGAAGTAGTTGCACCAACAGGCCAAGCTATTTTGGTACATACCAACGATAAAATCAGCACCCTGCAAGACTTAAAAGGCAAACGTGTCGCAGTTCAAAAGGGCTCCAGTGCGCACGAACTTTTGGCAAAAACCTTGCAGAAAGCGGGTCTATCTTGGCAAGACATTCAACCGATTTGGTTACCTCCTGCCGATGCACGCGCAGCTTTTGACAAACAGGCCGTTGATGCGTGGGCAATTTGGGAACCCTACTTAGGTACAGCAGAACTGCAAGGCCATACCAAAACCTTGGTTGATGGCTCTGCTTTTCCAACCACTTATTCTTTTTATATTGGTAATCCTGATTTTATTCAAAAGCATCCTGATTCTGCGCCAAAGCTGATTAAGAGCATCAACATCGCGGATCAGTGGATTGTGCAGCATCAAGATCAGGCGCTACAGATTTACGCACAAAGTACGGGGCTGAGCCTTCCTGTGGCGCAACGTGTTTTAGACAAACGACCAAAACCATCTCCTGTGCACATCCTCACAGCTGAGGTCATAAAGAGTCAGCAACAAATCGCCGATTTATTTAAACAAGAGCAACTCATTCCTGTGCACATTGATATTCAGCACAGTGTCTGGTCTGCCCAATAAACATTGATTTCATTTTCATAAGGAACATCGACATGAATATTTTCTGGTTTATCCCCACTCATGGTGACAGTCGTTATTTAGGCACCAGCAAGGGTGCTCGTCAGGTCGATCATGCTTATATGAAACAGATTGCAGTTGCCGTGGATAATCTGGGTTATGCAGGCGTACTCATTCCAACAGGACGCTCTTGTGAAGATCCTTGGATTACGGCAGCCAGTTTAATTGATGCAACTACCCAGCTTAAGTTTTTAGTCGCACTTCGTCCTGGGCTAACCACACCAGCACTTGCTGCACGCATGGCAGCCACTTTTGATCGTCTCTCCAATGGCCGTATTCTGCTCAACCTTGTCACCGGTGGTGATGAACAGGAACTCAAAGGTGATGGACTCTATGAGGATCACAGTACCCGTTATCAAACTGCCTCTGAATATGTCAAAATCTGGCGCGAAATTCTCACTCGCTCACATACGGGTGAACCGTTTAGCTTTCACGGCGAACGTCTCAGCGTGGATGATGCCAAACTGCTCTATCCACCTATACAAAAACCTTATCCACCGCTTTGGTTCGGTGGCTCATCGGAAGCTGCAACCGAGCTTGCTGCTGAGCAAGTTGATACCTATTTGACTTGGGGTGAACCTCCTGCTGCCGTAAAAGAAAAGATTGAGCATTTACGTGCCAAAGCCGCAGCCAAAGGCCGTACCCTGAATTATGGCATTCGCTTACACGTGATTGTGCGCGAAACCAATGAACAGGCTTGGGCCGCTGCAGATGAACTGATTCAATACTTAGATGACGCAACGATTGCCGCAGCACAGAAAAAATTTGCACAAATGGATTCAGTGGGTCAGCAACGTATGGCTGCATTACATGGTGGTCGTAAAGATCAACTTGAAGTATCACCGAACCTATGGGCGGGCATCGGCTTAGTCCGTGGTGGCGCGGGAACCGCTCTAGTGGGTGACCCAGAAACCGTTGCTGCACGAATTCAAGAATATGCAGACTTGGGTATTGATACCTTTATTTTCTCAGGTTACCCACATTTGGAAGAGTCAATTCGCTTTGCCGAACTGGTGTTCCCTTTACTGCCACTCAAAACCCGTGAAAAGCTGGCACAACCACATTTAACTGGACCTTTCGGAGAAATCATTGCCAATAACTATGTCCCTGAGACCAAGGAACCAAAAACCTTGATCAAGGAGGACGCATGAGTGCAAAACCTTTTTTGAATGATGTTTCACGTGGAACACAAAAAATAGGCAAAGGTCTCCTGCCTTGGCTATTCCCAATTCTGCTGATCCTGATTTGGCAAGCAGCTTCAAGCTCTGGCTTATTGCAAAGCAGAGTATTGCCAGCTCCAACTGCTGTCGTGAGTGCCTTCTGGCACTTACTGATCAGTGGTGAACTTTGGCAGCATGTCAAAGTGAGTGCTGGTCGTGCCTTACTCGGCTTATTGATTGGTGGTGGCTTAGGGTTAGTTTTGGGGCTATTGAATGGTTCGTCCCGTATCGCATCGACTTTACTAGATACCACCTTGCAAATGATCCGTAATATCCCTGCGCTAGCCCTGATTCCACTGGTGATTTTATGGTTTGGGATTGATGAAACTGCCAAGCTATTTTTAGTGGCTGTCGGCGTATTTTTTCCAATGTATATCAACACTTATCACGGTATTCGCTCGGTTGATCCACAACTGATCGAAATGGGAAAAAGTTACGGACTCAATCGTTGGCAACTTTATAAAGACATTATTTTACCTGGTGCGATGCCCTCGATTTTAGTTGGGCTACGTTTCTCTTTAGGTCTGGTTTGGGTCCTGCTCATCGTGGCTGAAACCATTTCTGCACAAGCAGGAATTGGCTATATGACCATGAATGCACGAGAGTTTTTACAAACAGATATCGTCTTGGTCGGGATTTTACTGTATGCCCTACTCGGAAAATTAGCAGATGTATTGGCTCAAGTGTTGGAACGTTATCTACTGCGCTGGCATGCAGGTTATCAAAAATAATAAGGACATAACGATGAGTAACTTAAATTTAAACTTCTACGATAACAACCTGATTCAGCCCGTTGCTGAACCAGAAACCGTAAGCTCGCCAGACAATGGCGCTCATATTCTGATTGAGCAGTTATATAAATTTTATGGCGACGTCAAAGTCCTTGAAGACCTTGATCTGAACATTCAAGCGGGTGAGTTTGTTGCCATCGTTGGTCGTAGTGGCTGTGGTAAAAGCACCCTGCTCCGTTTGATTGCCCAACTCGAAAAAGCCAGTTATGGCGAAATCAAGTTCCAATCCGCTCGCAATTTCCGTGAAGGCATTACCAACCACGATATTCGTGTCATGTTCCAAGATCCACGCCTGTTACCATGGAAAAGCATTATACAAAATGTACAATTGGGGTTGCCTAAAAATCAGCATCAACTTGCAGAAGCATTGCTAGAAAAAGTCGGGCTAAAAGACAAAGCCACGCAATGGCCAGCTCAGCTCTCAGGTGGACAACGCCAACGCGCTGCACTTGCACGGGCGCTTTCCCATACACCTCGTATTTTGCTGTTAGATGAGCCGCTCGGCGCATTAGATGCACTAACCCGTTTGGAAATGCAGAACCTGATTGAACGCCTTTGGAAAGAACAAGGTTTTACCGCCATCTTAGTTACGCATGATGTCAGTGAAGCGGTTCAACTTGCCGATCGGATTATTCTGCTAGATCAAGGGCATATCGCGCAGAGCTTTCAAGTCAACTTACCGCGCCCACGAAAAAAGAGTATTGCCTTTGCTCAACTCGAGCAACAAGTCCTCGATGCGGTTTTAGCTACCTAAAGCCGCATTCATTTGCACTCAAATGTGACCAAAATAATAAAAACCTAGTGCTCTTTTGCTCTGATCAGAAAAAAATTATTTACAAAATATGTATGCATTTTTTTAGATTTCAATAATTATCAAATACATCGTTTGCATTGGCCTAAAAAGTATATTTTTTTCGATAAAAAATTTTCGCAATTGTGCACAAATCCGACAATTTATCTTACAATGTCAATGACATTTTTTGAATCAAGCTCGCAGATGGAACAGAAGAAAAGTACACAAAAGCGCAATCAACTGCTGAATGCTGCCCTAGATGTTTTTTCCGTCTATGGGTTTAGTGGTGCCAGCCTCGATGAGATTGCACAACTGGCAAATATGCATAAATCGAATATTTTCTATTACTATGAAAATAAAGAATCGCTTTATGTCGAAGTGCTTACCACTGTGTTGCAAAAGTGGCTTGCACCCTTACAAACCTTAGAGTCTGAGCTTGAGCCAACTGAAGCCCTCACTCACTATTTGATTCAAAAAATTGAAAGCTCACGTGATCAACCGAAAGCGTCACGTTTATTTGCTCTTGAGATTATTCAAGGTGCGCCGCATATTTTGCCAATATTAAAAGGCCCTTTGAAAAAGCTATTTAAGCGTAAAACCAAAGTGATTCAAACTTGGCAAGAACAAGGTAAATTGTCCGCAGAGGTCGATCCAGAATTATTAATTCTCAACATTTGGGCCATCACGCAAAACTATGCCGATTTTTCAACACAAATCGAAATGGTCACAGGTAAAACCTTACGTAACCGTAGCATGTATCAACGTACCATCGAACATACTATCCATGTGATGCTATACGGCGTATTGCCACGTTAATTTTTCTTCTAAAAGCCTGAATTTTAGCGATTGAAATATACTAAAAAGCGACCTTGTTAGTCGCTTTTTTATTCAATACATGATGAAAAACCATTCTTGTACGCTCAACCCTAGAATGACTTAGCTTAACGTGATGATACTTAGGAAGTATCAAGTTTTCCGTGTAGGTGTATTATGTTAATCGTAGATTTTCTAACTTAATGATCTAAGCTTAAATAGTAAAAACTTCTATTCCATCCACGGTAATGTTTAAGCTCCTAATCGTAAGCCATGGCCAAACACGAACATTTAACACAATTTTATACTGTTCAATGTCAAAACAGAAAGATAGAATAAACCAAGGCTGACTTGTTCCACCAGCTACAGCATTTCCATCAAGCACAACATATTCATACCCAGCTCCTCGTCCAAGATATTCCACATGATAAGAATTACCGTCTATGGTGAGCAAAAATTTTCTATAAAGCCATTTTTTCTCTAATAGTTTGCAAACAATCATCGCTACACTCAATAATACTATTTCAACTTCCGTGTACGGAGAAACCTAATACTTTACCATTTAAAAATGACTAATTATTGAAAATAAGAAATTCTTAAATATTGATTTTAAAAAGAAAAGTGTGGCTAAACTCAGTTAACATCGAATACATTGAATATAATGGCCTCTTATATGAGTTAAATAAACAACAATTTTTTATTTCAATGGCTTACCCGCACACATTACAGCGTTAGATCTTTGCATTTAAAAATGCGCTTGATACAGCGCCAATAATTTTTGTGCACCAAGCAACAGATTTTCTTCCCAGTCCAGATGCGCAGTATCATTGGCACCATCTGTAATATATTTGACTGAAATCAAACGTACTCCTAGCTTTTGACACACTTTGGCCAAAGCATAGGCTTCCATATCGACGAGGTTACAACTAACCTTTGGAATCCCTGTTTCAAAAGAATCACCTGTGCCGCAGATCCCTTTGGGTAAAATCTCAAAATGAGGCTGAGTATGGATCTCCGCAGGAATTTCATCATCCATCGGAGTGACCCCAACTGCGAAACCTAAAGGAGACACATCCATATCACGTTGTACGAAAGTGATCACCTCAACCAGACTATGTGCATCAAAGTGTGAACTGCCTGCACTGCCTAAATTGATTAGCGTTTTGCATCCCGTCTTTTGAATCACTTCAAATGCCTTGAATGCTGCATTAATTTTGCCGATGCCACTGTAATGAACGTCAATCCCTGCTTGCTCAAACAAGCCTTTAGATTCATTCGGCAAAGCCATAATCAGAGCAACATCAGCATTCATAAAAAGACTCATTCAAATCAAAATAGAGACACAAAAAGGTGTGCTTCGGCACACCTCGATATTATTGCATCTTCTGCTGTAAGGCGACTAAACAGGGAGAGAAAAATAACTGACCGCTATACGCCCCTGCCAGTGTTTTCTTCATCACCAATGCCCATAGGCCAACCAACAACACACTTAAAACCACAGCCGCATACTGTAAGAAGTCGATATGTAACTGATGCGCCAAGTTGAAGATCGCCAAGATAAAGACACCGAATGGGAAAGTCAGTCCCCACCAACCCAAGTTAAATGGAATGCCAGTACGCATATGGCGCAGTGTGGTCAAAATCGCAATCCCAAACCACCATAAACCAAAACCTAATAGCACCAAACTTGCCACAATACCCAAGGCTGGCAGTAATGTCGCTAAGCCTTCAAAGCCCATCGCCTGCATAATACGTGGCGCTTGTTCACCCAGTAATAATAACGCTAATGCCCCTGTTCCAATCGGCCCTAAACATAACCAGCTAGAAATCGCGACTTCTTTTTCAGGTAACTGGTGTAAAGCTAAACGTAACATCAAAATCGTTAAGACCGCAAAAGCAGGCAGTACAGAAATACCCCACAACACATAGCCTATAATCAAGATGGTTAATGCATGTTGATCGGCAGCTAAATGTTGTAATAGCAGCCCCGCAGAGCTGGCAGCGACTTCACAGGCCACGATCGGGAGTAACCATACCGCAGTCATACGATGTAATTGATGATCTTGGCAACTAAACATACAGAATGGCACCACCCAAGCAATCACTACCGCCAGAACAACATCGATATACCAAAGGTAAGTGGCAATCTGAACGGCAATATCGCCATATAAATGGGTACCGAAACTGAGAAAACCATTGGCAATCGTCGCTAAACCCATCGGAATCGCACCGAGGAATAAGCTCATGTTGGGGTGAGTAAAAATCTGCTTGGCTTCAGTTGGAAATAAAATCCAGCGTAAGATATACAGCACGCTAAAGGTGCTAAATAACAAAATATTAAATTGCCATAATTTGGTCGCAAGCATAAATAAGACAGATGAAGCGAAAGGCAGCTGTGCTAAAATCATCGCCACCACACCTGTTCCCATGGTTGCAGTAAACCAGTTCGGGGTAAAATGGCGAATCACATCGGTGCTCTGTTCTAGCTGATAAAACGGCTTTTTCATCTCTTTCTCAATATCAAGCGACTATGCAGCTATTTTAGGTCAATCTTTAAATAAGAAAAATTGATTTATTTTTATTTAATGAATCAATTTTATTGATATAAAGACTTTAAATATTGAAATTTTTCTGTGTAAAAACACAACAACAAGACGAAACGCTGAGAATATGGCAATATATAGCCTTTGCAAAATCACTGTATTTAACGCCCATGAAGTTGCTTCGTCTCAACGCATTATCGCCAGATTTTAAGTTACCCCCAACTGCGGTAACGATTGGCAATTTTGATGGTGTCCATCTCGGCCATCAAGCGATGATTGCTCAACTCAAAAGCTTGGCTGAAGCGCAAGGCTTAAAAACATTGGTGATGATTTTTGAGCCACAACCACTTGAATTCTTTAAAGGTTATGATGCACCTCCGCGCATCAGCTCGCTCAGAGAAAAAGTAGAATATTTAACTGAGCTCGGTGTGGACTACATTGCAGTTGCGAAATTTGACCAATATTTTAGAAGTCTAAATGCCGCAGAATTTGCCGACCTACTCAAATTAAAACTCAATGCACAAAGCTTGGTGCTGGGCGATGACTTCCATTTTGGCAAAGACCGCCAAGGCAACAGTGAATTCTTACGTGACTACGGTTTTGATGTCACCAATTTAAATACGGTGGCTTTAAATAATGAACGTGTCAGTTCAACTCGTATTCGTCAGGTCCTTCAACAGGGTGATCTGGCATTAGCGGCAAAACTATTGGGCCGTCCTTATAGCATCACAGGCCGAGTGCAATATGGCGATCAGATTGGTCGTACCCTTGATTTTCCAACCATTAATGTGCGTTTAAACCGTCATAAACCCTGTTTAAACGGGATTTATGCGGTGGATGTGGTCTGTGAAAATGCATCATTGAATGGAAAAGTAAAACATTCAGACCCTGCCCTCAATGGGATTGCAGGCTATCAAGCTGACAGTTTGTTTGGTGCAGGTCATGTGGGGACACGCCCAGCCATCAAACAAGACCAGCCAGAATGGCGATTAGAGGTACATTTCCCTGATGTTTCTGCTAATCTGTATGGCTTATTGATGCGGGTAACCTTTCTTCACTATTTGCATGGTGAACTGAATTACCCTTCGCTTGAAGCCCTCAAAGCCGGAATTAATGATGATGTGCAAAAGTTACGAGATTATCGTAGCAGCACAGCAGAATTTCCTTTTTAAATTTAAAACGTAATACATGTCAGTTTACAAACTGATCAAACTGGAAGAAAACTTGCATGAGCGATAAGCAAACTCCTGAAAATGCAGTGGATTATAAAGCCACACTCAATTTGCCAGCGACTGAATTTGCCATGAAGGCAAACTTGGCTGTGCGTGAAGCCAAATGGTTAGAAGAGTGGTATGCCGACAACATTTATCAGCAGATTCGTGAAGCGCGTATTGGCAAGAAAAAATATGTACTGCATGACGGCCCTCCATATGCCAATGGTCAAATCCATTTAGGCCACGCAGTCAATAAAGTCTTAAAAGACATCATTATTAAAAGCCGCGTTTTAGATGGCTTCGATGCACCGTATGTGCCGGGTTGGGACTGTCATGGCCTACCAATCGAACTAAAAGTCGAAGAAAAAGTCGGTAAAGTAGGCGTTAAAGTTGATGCCTCAACTTTCCGTAAGGCTTGCCGTGAATATGCCTACACCCAAGTCGAATTACAAAAGAAAGACTTTGTGCGTATGGGCGTTTTTGGTGATTGGGACAATCCATACCTCACCATGAACTTCAAGCAAGAAGCTGACATCGTTCGTGCGCTTGGCGCCATTGCCAAAGCAGGTCATATCGAACCGGGTTTAAAACCTGTGAACTGGTGTATGGACTGTGGTTCTTCACTAGCTGAAGCTGAAGTTGAATACGAAGATAAAAAATCAGATGCGATTGATGTTGGCTTCACCGTTGTTGATCTTAAAGAGCTTAGCGCACGTTTGAATGTTGATGTTCAAGATGCAACAGATATCGTGATCTGGACCACTACACCATGGACTTTGCCTGCCAACCAAGCGGTCGCGCTACACGCTGATATCGACTATCAATTGGTTCAAGTGACCACTGACCGTGGTACGCAAAACTTTATTTTGGCCAAAGACTTGGTTGAATCAGCGATCGAACGTTACAAACTGGAAAACCCAATTGTACTTGCTGATTTCAAAGGTGCTGCAATTGAGAACCTTCTTTTACAACATCCACTGTTGGCAGATCGTCAAGTACCTGTAATTCTAGGCGAACACGTGATTGCAACCAGCGGTACAGGTGCCGTTCATACTGCACCCGGCCATGGTGTAGACGATTATAAAGTCGGTTTGCTGTATCAATTAAAAGTTGAAAACCCTGTCGGTGGTAATGGTGTTTATTTACCAACATCGCCAATTTTTGCAGGGGAACATATTTATAAAGCCAATCCTCAAATCATTGAGGCATTGGGTGCAGTTGGTCGTTTATGGGCACATCAGCCAATTAAACATAGCTATCCGCACTGCTGGCGCCATAAAACTCCAATTATCTTCCGTGCGACACCACAATGGTTCATCAGCATGGATGCCAATGGTCTGCGCCAAAATGCCTTGAATGCGATTGAAAATGATATCGAATTTGTACCTGATTGGGGACAAAGCCGTATTCAATCCATGATTGAAGGTCGTCCAGATTGGTGTATCTCGCGTCAACGTACTTGGGGTGTCCCAATTCCATTTTTCGTGCACAAAGACACCAATGCATTGCACCCACGTACGCCTGAATTGATCGAAGAAGTGGCTAAACTGATCGAGCAAGAAGGTATCGATGGTTGGTATAACCGTGAAGCGAGTGAGTTCATCGGTGCTGATGCAGAACAATATAATGCGGTCCGCGATACCCTAGACGTTTGGTTTGACTCAGGAACTACACACTACGCTGTGCTGCGTGAACGTGATGATCTACAAGATCCAGCAGACTTGTATCTTGAAGGTTCAGATCAACACCGTGGCTGGTTCCAATCATCGTTGTTAACCTCGATTGCGATCAATGAACGCGCGCCATATAAAGGTCTACTCACCCACGGTTTCGTGGTTGATGAGAAAGGTCGTAAGATGTCTAAATCATTAGGCAACATCATTACCCCACAAGATATTATCAAAGATATGGGTGCTGATGGCTTACGTTTCTGGATCGCATCTGCTGACTACCGTTACGAAATGACAGCTGGTAAAGAAATCTTTAGCCGCGCGTCAGATGGTTATCGTCGTATTCGTAATACCTTACGTTTCTTGTTGGCAAACTTGAATGGCTTCAAACCATCAACAGATGCGTTACCAGTTGACCAGTTGATTGCATTGGATCAATACATCTTACAACGTGCTGCTGAGGTTCAAAAAACCATCCAGCAAGCCTATGAAGAGATGAACTTTCACATTGTAACCAATGCGCTAACAAGCTTCTGTATTAATGACTTGGGTGGTTTCTACCTCGACATCATCAAAGATCGTCAGTACACCACCAAAGCAGATTCACAGGCACGTCATTCTGCGCAAACTGCGCTATATCATATCGTGCAAGCTTTTGTTCGCTGGATGTCACCTATCCTCAGCTTTACCGCACAAGAAGCTTGGCCATTGATTCCAGAACAAACTGGAAAATATGTATTTACCGCTGAATGGTATGACATCCCAACTGCATCAACAGCAAACTTACTGTCTGAAGCAGATTGGCAAACATTGATTAGCGTAAAATCAGCAGTAAATAAACAGATTGAAGCAGCACGTAACGCTAAACTCATCGGTAGTAACCTATCTGCTAAAGTTGAACTTTGGGCAGATGAAGCATTACAAACATTGTTAAACCAATTGGCTGATGAATTACGTTTTGTCTTGATTACCTCTCAAGTCATCGTTCACCCTTATGCTGAACAAGGCGAAAGCACAGACCTCGAAGGTCTGCGTGTGCAAGTTTCAGCGGCAGACGGTGAAAAGTGTGTACGTTGCTGGCATGTATTGCCTGATGTAAATACACACGTTGGTCATACTGGTTTATGCGCTCGTTGTATTATCAATGTCACTGGCAGTGGCGAAGTGAGAAAATATGCATAATTCTGTGCAAACAAGCCCAACAAAAAAAGGCTTATTCCAATTTTACCCGCACAACGTACTCTGGCTTGGACTTTCAGTCCTTGCCATTGTGTTGGATCAATGGACCAAATGGATTGCAAGTTCGCATTTAAACTATGCGGACCCTGTTCCCGTCCTGCCGTTTTTAAATTGGACACTGCTGCATAATTATGGCGCAGCATTCAGCTTTTTGTCGGATGCAGGTGGCTGGCAACGCTACTTCTTTACCTCATTAGCAGGTTTTGTTTCGGTAATTTTTGTTTTCTGGCTGATGCGTATGCCTAAGAAAATGATTGTATTACCGATGGCAATTGCATTGATTCTTGGTGGAGCAATTGGCAATCTGATTGACCGTGTCAGCTTAGGCTATGTGGTCGACTTTATTCATGTTTACTATCAAAACAGCCATTTTCCAGCCTTCAACCTTGCGGATAGCTCAATTACCCTAGGCACGATTTTACTACTGATTGATACTTTCTTCTTAGAGAAGAAACGCAACCAAAATGCGGATGCATAAGATGAACGAAATTATCCAACCAAACGAAGAAATCCGTATTCAAGAAGGCTCAAAAGTCGACTTACATTTTTCTGTATCGGTTGAAAATGGTGTTGAAATCGACAATACCCGTGGTCGTGAAGAACCAGTCAGTCTTGTGATTGGTGATGGCAACCTGTTACCAGGGTTTGAAAAGGCTTTATTTGGTTTACGTGCAGGCGACCGTCGTACTGTACATTTACCATCTGAAGATGCTTTTGGACCTTGGAATGCCGAAAATATCCAAATCTTTGATACGGTTAAATTTGAACAACGCCCAATCGTGGGTCATATGATTGAGTTTGAAGACAAGGCCAAAGCTACACTGTTTGGCGTTGTAAAATCAGTCAATGATGACACCACAGAAATCGATTTTAATCATCCACTGGCAGGCAAAAATATTACTTTTGAAGTAGAAATCTTCAAAGTCACCCCAGCAGGCCAGCAAGGCATCAAATTGATGTAACAAAAAAGCTCTCAAATGAGAGCTTTTTTTATCGCTAAAAAAAAGTATAAGATCATTTAAAGGCATTCATTTTTAAAATCAAAGCAATAACATAGGAATTTAAACATGCTCATTTATATTATTGTTGGTAGTGTTCGGGAAGGTCGTACAGCGATCAAAGTCGCAAATTGGGTACAACAAGCAACGACTGAACTCGCGCTAAAAGATATTCAAACTGAAGTTGTTGATCTTAAGGAATGGGACTTACCGCTATTTGCAGGTTCTCATCCACCAGCAACAGGCGTCTATGATCAGCCTAAACAACAGCAATGGGCAGATAAAATTGCGCAGGCACAGGCATTTATCTTCATTAGCCCTGAATATAATCATGGCTATAGTCCAGCACTGAAGAATGCCTTGGATTATGTGGGTAAAGAATGGCAAGGCAAACCTGCAGCCTTTATCGGCTATGGTTCAACCAATGGCTCACGTTCAATCAGTCAAATTCGCCAAGTAACCTCAAGCTTAGGTCTAATTGATCCGAATGCTGTGATTGAAATTCGCGATATCTTTAAACGTAATAAAGACGACAATTTTGACGCCAACGAATTTGAAGTGAAAGGATTAGCAGCACTCGTTGCCAAATTACAGAAGTATCATATCGCTTAGTTGTACGCCTAAGCGTACGTTGATTAGGTAGATTTACGTCTATTCCACTTTCGACTTAGTCGCTAATATATGAACCATAGAGAGACAGGAAGTCTCATTGAGAATAATAAAACACACAGGACGTGGTCGTTAATAGGATATCAACGACATAAACTGAATATGAAGAAGCCCCGTCAGGATGATGGGGCTTCTTTTTATCTATTCTTTCTCTAACAACTGCTGGATTCTCTTTTGATAATTATTTAAAAAATCCTTTGTTACCCGAAAATGCTCTGTTTCTTCATAAGATATTTCTTTAATCCCTGAATCCGAAAATTGATAAATTTTGGCATTTGGATAAGCCAATAAAATGGGAGAATGGGTGGCAATAATAAATTGAGATTGCTCCCGGCATAAACGATCCAAAACAGATAAGGTTGTCATCAACATTGTTGGAGACAGGGCGGCTTCTGGCTCATCTAAAAGATATAAACCTTTCCCTTTTAATTTCATTGTTAATAATTTTAAGAAAGCCTCTCCATGCGAGCGCAAATGTATATCTCCCCCATACTCCACCAAATAGTTTACTTGCTTCATATAGGTTGCAACGTTATAGAAGCTCTCGGCACGTAAAAAGTAATAATCTTGGGGCTTCTTATAGCTTTTTATCGTTCGAATCGCCTGATGCAAATCAGAAGCTGTTGTCGCTGTATTTAATTGTACATTCCGCGTTCCACCTTCTTCTGAAAAACCCAAAGCAAGTGCTAAAGCTTCAAGAATGGTCGACTTTCCTGAACCATTCTCCCCGACAAAAAAAGTGACTTCTGGATGGAACTCGATACTTTCTAAATCATTAACCGCAGGAACGACATAAGGATAACTGGCCCAATCCAAGGACTCAGGTGCTTTAAACTTCACAGCTCGAATGTAGGGTCTTTCTTGCATAAAATATTGGCAAAACGATTTGTTATAGCATGCTAGATTTTAAGTTTGAAAAATACCTTCATTCATTTATGAACGTCTTGTACTGTCGTATTGCTCAAATGATCTCTTCAGACCTTATCTAAATCCAATGATTATCAATGAGCTCCATGACATCATATAACCGTTTTTCTAAGTGATTGCTCCCTACAGCACAAATAATGTCTTTCACCCCATCTACATATGGTGAATCACCTAAAACCTTTGTTTCCAAAACAATTGAACACGATTTATCATCTGATATTTGAATACGATGATATGCATGTCGAGCTAGATTTTGTTCAGGAATCCCAAGCTCAAATTGCTGTCTTTTCACATCACGTACGGATTCGATTGCATCATCCTGCATACTGAGTGACTTGGCCATCGCCACCGCTGTTCCAGGTACAGATGTTTTATTGGCTTGATGAGATTCAATGATACTTATTTGATATTGGCTGAAATTTTTCCCACTTTTTTCAATCATTTTCATAAATTTAAGCATTAATATATTGGTATTTGGGCATAAAACTACTGGGATATTCAAATAATCTTGCTTGTAATCAATATCCGTTGATAGCTCAATAAGAGTAGAACCTGTTTGTTTACAATAAGAAACTGCCTCATTTAGCTCTCTGCCAGAACCAGCATGTACGACAATCGCTATCTCAGCTTCATTATTATTTCGATCAGCCCAAGCGAAGACTTTATATTCTTGATTAAAATCCAGTCCTTTGAGTAATTCATTCGCTAATTTACCAGAGCCAATAATATATACATTAGTCATAAATTAAGATTTGTAGAAGATTTTCTTTATTTTAATCTATTTCCCACTACCTATTTTCGTCCACACAATAAAAAACACCCCCAACG
>NZ_DBBF01000017.1:0-32693 GCF_002292065.1 Acinetobacter sp. UBA991
AGCACAAACGGTGAATAATGTTCGTGGCGTGATTGAGCTTGGCAGTGATTTAAGCAGTGGTACCGTGAATGTGAGCGGTACCTTAGATGCATCAGCCCCAAATGGTGGTAATGGTGGGCAGATTAAAACTTCTGCGGCAGAGGTAAACATCAATTCTGGTACGAATATCACGACACAGCGAAATAGTACCAGCAGCTTACCGCCGACCACCAGTGGCTGGGAACTGAAAGCTAAAAATATCGATGTCGATTTCTTTGGTGGTAGTGTCAGCAGTACCACTTTGGGTGATGCTTTAAATAAAGGCAATGTCACTTTGAATGCGATGGGTACAGCAGAAGGTCAAGGCAATATTAATATCAATGACGCAACCAGTTGGAATGCCAATACTGCACTGACACTAACCGCAACTAAAGATATTAACTTTAATAGTGATTTGGACTTAAGTGGAGATAAAGCCAAGCTTGCCATGAACTATGGTGCAGGCTCGGATTACAACTTAAATAATGGTGCCAAGATTAATATTAGTGGTTCATCCCCGACGTTGTTGATCAATGGAAGTTCTTACATTGTGATCAATGACCTAGGCGAAGAAGGTGATGCCAATATCAATACCTTGCAGGGGATGAACAATAACCTGACTGGGAATTATGTCCTGGGAAGTAATATTGATGCATCAGATACGGTGAATTGGAATGATGGGAAAGGCTTTGATCCCATTGGTAGTTTTGGCATCATCGTTACGATATTGAATGATCCAAATAATCCAGGTGGAATAACTGCAACTCAAACAACGATTGATAAACCTTTTACAGGGGAGTTTCATGGACTTGGGCATACGGTTAATGGACTCTATATAAACAGGCCTAGTCCACTACTGTATGAAATTCCGACACAGCTACCAGCAATTTTTGATGCTTATTCAGTGGGTTTATTTGGTGCAACGACAAATACGCTGAGGGATGTTGGAACGATTGAAGGAATGGTAAGCGGTACTAGTAATGTGGGGAGCTTGATCGGGTTCCAAAAATCTGGTGTCGTAAAGCATGCTTTTAGTTCCAATGCAGTGCAAGGAACCTCAGGAATAGGTGGACTCATCGGTGTAAGTGGCTACCGAGATGAAAATCATCAACAAAGCACAGCTTCTATTTTGAACTCTTATGCGACGGGTGAAATTACCCTGTTAAGTCTCCCTGATCCGCTTATTGGAACCAATGCTGGTGGATTGGTCGGTAAAAGCTATAGTTTAATTAAAGAGAGTTATGCGACGGGAAATATTCATTCAGAACAAAGCAACTCCTCAACAGTTGGTGGACTGGTTGGGCAGCAAATAAATAATGACATTATTCAGAGTTATGCAACAGGCAATATTTCTGGAAACATTGACAGCTTAGGCGGTCTAGTGGGTTCGTTATTATTTTCTCAAGGAAATACCAAAATTTTGCAAAGTAATGCCACAGGAAACTTGAATGGAAAATCTGCGGTCGGTGGCTTAGTAGGTTCGATTGGTCTTGAGGCTGTTTACAATAATCCGACGCGTGATATCAATGCGATTGCTTCCATTGAGGACAGCTTTGCCGCAGGTAAAGTAACAGCTACTGATGATAGCTATCTGTCATCAGCAGGAGGGTTAATTGCTTCAGTTAATGGTGTTGTCAAAGTTAAAAATAGTTACTCTACTGGAGAGGTGATTGGGACATCTAAAACTGGAGGTCTCGTTGGTTCAATCAGTAATAGTTTCCCAAGTTTGCAGAATAAGACTGAAATTGAAAATAGCTATGCAACAGGGAAAGTCACTGGAACTGAGTATACAGGCGGTTTGGTCGGCTTTAATTTATCTGAAAGTATTATCAAAAATAGCTCTGCTCAAGGCGATGTTCAGGGAACAAACAGTGTAGGTGGTTTAGTTGGATTTAATGCCACAGAAATTTTGAATAGTTCAGCTCAGGGGCATGTCACTGGGGAAAAAGATGTGGGTGGTTTAGTCGGGAAAAATTTACAGGGGGTAAACAATAGCTTTGCGACAGGCAATGTAACTGGAACCGAGAATGTTGGTGGCCTCGTCGGCTATAATGAAAAGTGGGCAAATGCTGAAGAGGGTGTAATTTTTCGTAGTTATGCCACTGGTTCGATTAACGGAAGTACCAGCGTCGGTGGTTTAATTGGTCTGAATCATTTAGGGCTTGTGTCCTCAAGTTATGCCACTGGTGATGTGAAGGGCTATCAATATACGGGTGGATTAGTTGGGAATACGCAAGGAGGGCATCTTCTCAATACCTATGCTTTGGGTAATGTTATTGGGCAAAACTCTACTGGTGGATTACTTGGAGGTAGAACAACGAATTACTTACCAAAAGTTGAAAATAGCTTTTCTGCTGGTTCTGTCAGTGGCGTAACGAATACAGGCGGACTGATTGGCAATACCAATGGAATCACGATTGATGTAAATAGCTATTGGAATAAAGAGACCTCCGGACAAAGCCAAAGTGCTGGAGGATATGGAAAAACCACGGCTGAACTGCAACAAATTCAGACTTTTGCAGGTTGGGATATTGCTGATGTTTCAGATCCAAATTCAACCTCGACGTGGGTAATTGATGAAAATAATAGCACCCCACGGTTGCGTTATAATCACTAATATTCAAAACAAGAATACATAGATAAAACAAGAGGTTTCGGCCTCTTGTTTTGATGAATTGTTAATTTAAACGATGATTTAATCTGAATACTCATCGATTAAACACGTTGTATTCCAATGCTGCATCGGATTATGCTTTTGATAATGAAAAAATAAAACATAAGGTAAGCGATGTCGACTCAACTAAAATGGTTCATGTTCGGAACCAGTATTGTTCTCGTACTTGCAGGCTGTAGCGCCGCATCTAAATATCCGATTTCAGCAAGTTATGACCCTCAACCCGTATTGCCCAAACCTCAATCGAGTTTAGTGCCTACTGTTAATATTGCTCCTGCTAAAGGTTGGCCGAAGGGAATGATGCCGACGCCAGCAGAAGGTTTAAAAGTTCAGGCATACGCGCAAGGGCTAGACCATCCAAGATGGCTCTATGTATTACCAAATGGTGATGTGTTGGTAGCTGAAACCGATGCACCACCTAAGCCAGATGATAGCAAAGGGATTCGTGGAAAAATTGCGAAAAAGGTGATGCAACGTGCAGGGGCATCTTTTCCAAGTGCCAATCGTATTCGTTTACTGCGTGATACCAATGGCGATGGGATTGCTGATAAAAATACGGTTTTCCTCGAAAACTTAAATTCGCCGTTTGGTATGACTTTGGTGGGGAATACACTTTATGTCGCCAATACGGATGCCTTGATGCGTTTTCCTTATCAGGATGGTGCGACAAAAATTACGGCGCAGGGAACGAAAGTTTTGGAACTACCCGCAGGAAAACTCAATCATCATTGGACGAAGAATGTGATTGCAAATCCAGAGGGTACCAAACTATATCTCTCTGTTGGGTCGAATAGTAATGTGGCTGAGAATGGACTGGATAAGGAAGTTGGTCGAGCGCAGATTTTAGAGTTTGATATTGCCACTGGCAAAGCCAGACCTTTTGCGACAGGACTGCGGAATCCGAATGGAATGGGTTGGCAACCACAAGGTGGTCAGCTCTGGACGGTCGTAAATGAGCGTGATGAGTTAGGTAGTGATTTAGTGCCTGACTATATGACCTCAGTCAAAGACGGGGCATTTTATGGTTGGCCCTATAGCTATTACGGTCAGCACGTCGATACGCGAGTAAAACCACAAAATCCTGAGATGGTGGCCCGTGCACTTAAACCTGATTATGCTTTGGGAAATCATACTGCATCTTTAGGATTGGCCTTTTATGCAACGGAATTAATGCCACAGTATCGAGGTGGCGCATTCATTGGTCAGCATGGTTCATGGAATCGTAAACCGCATAGTGGTTATAAAGTGATTTTTGTGCCGTTTAGAAGTGGTCAGCCGTATGGGCAACCACAAGATGTATTGACTGGCTTCTTAAATGACAAAGGTGAGGCATATGGAAGACCTGTTGGCGTTGCGATTGATTTTTCTGGTGCACTTTTAGTGGCTGATGATGTTGGGGATGTGATTTGGCGTGTATCGCCTATCGCTCAAACCACGTACGAAAGTCCCATGCAAGAGCCTAAAAGCAGTCATTTAAAATAGTAAATGTTTAAAATAAAAATATGCTTAAAGCTTTAGTTTGAAGCTGGGTGTTGAAAGTCTTAGATAGACAGTTATGTATTGTTTTTGTGATTAGTTATGCATTTTTATTGTATTTGGTGATATAAATAACGAATTCGCGATAAGCTTCTCTGTGGAATGTCTATATCGTAATCTCATTCTCTTCCCCAAGGGTTTGAGATTTTTTTTGTTTGAAAAATATAGATCAATTATATTTAGACATGAAATGGAGGTTGTAAAACAGCCGATCAGCCTTATTGAACAAGGATTTGATTTAGATGCATTTGGAGAACTGATTTAAAATCTGTTCCCCAATTGATTTGGAATAATAAATGGGGGCTTATTTCTTTTGTTTAAAACGATATTTGCACTTTAAGCAACGATAATCCTGAAAAATATTCTTATCGACCATCACACCCGCTTTTTTTCCAAAAATATTACCAACGACGCCCCCCGTAACACCTGCACTGATTGCACCGACAAAAGTGCCTACCGTACCACCGACAATCACACCAAGAGGTCCAGCAACCGTACCAATTGCTGCACCTATGGATGCACCACCTGCAGCACCACCGACTGTACCCGCAGTCGTACCTGCGGCCGTCAGTAATACACCGCCCGTAGTTCTCAATAATTTGTCATGATTACGTGTTTCAATTTCAGTCGAACCACATTTAGGGCATTCGATAGGTTTTTCCATAAAACGATTTATCCTGTATTTCTTTATTGAGTCGCACAGTCGATTTTGCTCAATAACATGAGTGAGTCAATATCATACTTTGGAAGAAGATATGTTCTGATGAGAGAAATCAGCGACATCACTTTTTCAGTTTTGATTTTAGCGGAACAATGGCATAAGTATTTATGGTTCATGTAAATACTTGTACTTTAATAATTATCCAGATATCGAAGTCAGGATATCAGGGCAGAGCAGCATTTGCTGCGCACCTGATTCATTGATTTTAAGCTAAGGGTTAAACTTGAAGGGAGAGCATTGTTATAGTCGATTTTAGATCTGTTTGGTATGTAAAAACTCTTGTTTTTACAAGAATTTTTACATGATTTATTTAGGCTAAAAATGTTTCTTGCAAATAGCTCCAGACCATTTTTCCGTTAATTTCTTCAATTAAAGCGCATGAGCGTCGAATTAAAATACCTGTGTCTTTGGTGTGCTTTTCGGTATAGGTCAGAACAATTGCATCTTGTTTTTGCATTAAGACTTGCTCGTCATAGATTTCAATTTTGATATCAGGCATTTTCCCTTGATTGTTGCTAAATAAGCCTTTGACATCTTCAAGTGAAAAACGTTTTCCTGCTGCACCGACCATTTCAAAATGATCAGCAAAATAATTAATCAGTAGGGGAAGGTCTTGTTCAGCATGTTTTCCATTAAAAATTTTCTCAATCAGGACATGCATGCTATGAATGCTTTCGATTGCTTGTTCTTTGATAAGTGCCATATTCATTTCCATTGAAAATCGAGTATCTCGCTTTATTTTAAACCAAAAATAAATGTAAAATTCAATATAATTTTAAAATAAAATAAGCATCAGTATTTTTCACGATTCAGGAAACTTTGATGCAATATTTTAAAAATTATATTATATCAAACATTTAAACCATAAGTAATCATTTAGCCAAACGTTTAAGTCGCCAAGATCGCAAAAAAGGTATAACTTTATACCTGAAATATTATGGAAAATTCCATGTAAAAATAATAAATATAGAGAAGGATGATTTACCTTATTGAGGACAGAGCAGAAACGGATTCTGGTCATATTGTCTCCAATAAGAAGACGCATTAGAAAAATGGCATGGACAAGGAAGCAAAATGGATACGCAATCTACTGAGCCGAAACAAGCTCAATCAAATCTCTATGCATGGTATGTGGTATTACTGTGCATGTTGGCTTATATCTTCTCATTTATTGATCGGCAAATACTGGCGCTGATGATCGAGCCAATTAAGGCTGATCTCGGGCTTTCAGATACTCAATTCAGTTTATTACACGGTTTAGCCTTTTCTCTGTTTTATGCCTTTATGGGTCTACCCTTGGCATATCTGGCAGATCGTTTCTCCCGTCCGAAAATTATTGCCATCGGGGTGGTCTTTTGGAGTATTGCAACGGCATTTTGTGGGCTAAGTAAAAACTTTCTGCAACTATTTTTGAGTCGTATGGGCGTTGGTGTCGGTGAGGCCGCTTTGTCTCCAGCAGCCTATTCAATGTTTAGCGATATGTTTAGCAAGGATAAGCTTGGACGCGCTGTCGCCGTTTATTCGATTGGCTCTTTTGTCGGTGGCGGGATTGCTTTTCTGGTCGGTGGCTATGTGATTGGCTTGCTCAAAAATATGGATACCATCATGGTACCTGTTTTTGGTGCGCTTAAGGCATGGCAAGCGGCATTTATTATAGTTGGTTTGCCTGGTGTCTTTATCGGTTTACTGGTGTTGTTGACGGTGAGAGAGCCGCAACGTAAAGGTCAGCGCCTAAATGCGCAGGGGCAAGTAGAAAAAACCAGTATGAAGGATGCATTCAAGTTTATTAAAAAGCATGGTCGTACCTTCAAATGTCACTATTTAGGTTTTACTTTTTATGCAATGGCCTTGTATTGCCTGATCAGCTGGTCACCTGCGTTCTATATGCGCAAGTTTGGTCTCACGCCGACTGAAGCGGGCTATATGTTGGGCAGCGTGTTATTGGTGGCGAATATCTTAGGTGTATTTTGTGCCGGTTGGCTGAACGACTGGTTTATTCAAAAAGGTCGTAAAGATGCACCGATGATTACTGGCGTGATTGGGATTGTGGGTTTGATCATTCCGATGATGGTGTTTACGCAAGTGAATGAGTTATGGTTATCCGTGGTGTTCTTAGTGCCTGCAATGTTTTTTGCTTCATTCCCGATGCCGATTTCAACGACTGCTATGCAAATGTTGGCACCGAATCAGTTACGCGCACAAATCTCAGCGGTGTTTTTATTGATCAGTAATCTGGTTGCGGTTGGGATTGGGACGACATTGGTGGCTTTGATTACCGATAAAGTTTTTGAGAATCCACTCATGGTCGGGATGTCCCTGTCGATCGTGGGTACGATTTCCTGTGTATTGGCCTTTATCTTATTGAAAAAAGGCTGTCAGGCATTTAGTGACAGTATGCAGCAGGAACATGGATCTTGATTTGATGTTGCACTGAGGATGTCGCAGGCCCATTCTTCGTAATGGGCTTTGTGCTTTGTCCGTGGAATCTTTAGCAAGGGAGTGAAGTGATGCAATCATCTTTTAAGCTGGATCATTTGCATTATCTGGATGAATTTTTATTATTTAAATCTGATGATTATCAAACCATTAAAGATCAAATCAGCTATTACCTATGCCCGCATCGTTTTGATGTCGAAGTACGAGAACCTCTAAATACGCGTTTGAATGGCTTTAGCTTTGGTAATGGCGCGCTGTACGATCTGAAATATAGTGCGCCAGTCATGATTAACATTGAGGATAGTGCTGACTTTTATTTATTTAGAATCACGCTGGAAGGACAATGTGAGCTCAAATTTGATCGGCAGCAGATCGTGCAATCTGCAGGAATCATGTCGGTCACCCATCCGCATACCCGACAGCAGATCATCACCAATCAGCATTGCCGTAATATTATTTTAAAATTGGCGCAACAGGATATCGAAACTCAATTATTCAACATGTTGGGATGTCGTAGCCAAGAACCATTACGCTTTAATTCCTCTTTGTCCTGTAGTTTAGAAGGGATCGATGCGATTATTGAAACACTGAATTATCTGTGTCATGCCTATTATAATATTCGCAACTGGAGCTTTATTTCAGCCAGTTTTAGCCAGTATTTGATCGAGCTGATTTTGCTTAAAATCCCGAATAATTATACCGAACGGTTGAATGCTCAACGGCAACAACTGCTGCCAAGCTATATGAAAAGAGCACAGCAATACATTCAGGAACATGTACAACTGACCATTTCATTAGCTGATTTAAGCCAGTATTGCGATGTGTCGATACGAACCTTGCAAAAAGGTTTTAGTCAGTATTTACAGCAAAGCCCAGTGGAATATATCCGTGAGCAGCGCTTGGAACGGGTGCATTTGGCTTTACAACAAGCACCATCTCATGAAACTGTCACCGATATTTTACTGGATCATGGCATCCAAAGTTTTGGGCATTTTTCCAGCCTATATAAAAAACGTTATGGCTGCTTGCCTTCGCATACTTTAAAAAAAGATGCCGTGCCAGTTCTTCAAATGCGTGCGTAAATGGAATATTCACTGCGCATTTGGATAAGCCATTAAGCTGTGGTCGTTCTATGCTGAATGACAAATCAATCAGCAGGAGCGCACATGAAAATTACAGTACTCGGTGGCGGACACGGATGTTATGCAGCAGCGGTAGAGATGGCAGAAAAAGGCCACGATGTAGTGTTATGGCGTCGTGACCATGAAGCCTTGCAACAGTTGGCTGCTACAGGTGAGCTTAAAATCAAAGATTATCAGGGTGAGCGCATAGTGAGTGTTGGCTTTGAAAACAGCCAGATTAATCTCTCGAATTATTTAGAAAAAGCCATTCGGCATGCCCAGTTGATTATTATTCCTTTACCCGCAACCACGCATCTGGATTTGGCTCAGCAGGCCGCGCCTTTCTTTCAAGCGGGTCAGGTGGTGTATTTACCGCCTGCAACCTTCGGTAGCTTTGTCTTTGCCAAAGCCATGCGCGAAGCAGGTAACACAGCTCAAGTGGCTTTTGCCGAAACAGGCACACTGCCTTATCTGGTGCGTAAGCATGGGGTCAATCAGATCGTGATAAGTGGCTATGCGACCCGTTTACCAACGGGGGTATTCCCAAGCAGCTTGTCCGAGCATGCATTTCAAATTTTAAAACAGGCGTATCCAAGTGTCGAGCCGATTGAGGACAGTTTAAGTGGTGCATTAATGAATGCGGGACCGATTATTCATCCACCGTTGATTTTGATGAATGCGGGACCACTCGAACATTTTGAGGCCTGGGATATTCATAATGAAGGGACACAACCATCGATTCGCCGTGTCACCAATCAGCTTGACGCAGAGCGTATGCGTGTAAGGGAAGCATTGGGCTATGCTGCACCGCATTTTCCATTGGCTGATCACTACAATAAAGACGGTGAGGGTGATGAATGGATGTATGGCCGTGGAGCACATGGCAAATTAACCGATAGTGGAGACTGGCGTGAGGATATCGACTTACAGACCCATCGTTATATGTTGGAAGATACGCGTCTAGGATTATCCTTTCTGGTTTCGGTCGGGCGTTGGGCAGGTGTCGCGACACCTGTGGCAGAAGGGCTACTGAATATTGCTTCTGCGGTGACAGGCAAGGATTTGTATCAGGACGGACGGACGTTTGAGAACCTAGGGCTTGCCGATAAAAGCAAGGCTGAGTTGCAAGTGACTTTGCAGCAAGGAGTCTAAGATGAATCCAATTCAACAAGTTACGGTACTGGGTGCTGGTCGTATGGGTAAAGCCATTGCGCTTGCCTTTGCCTATGCTGGGTTAAACGTGGCTTTAGTCGATACCCGACAACGCAAGGAGGCTGAGTTTGAGCAATATCAGGCTCAGGTCCAAACCGACTTCAAACAAGAATTGCAATTGCTGGAAAGTATCCAGTTTATTCAATCTGAACAAAGCATCTTTATTCTGGATCAGATTAAGATTTTAAGTCGTGCGGCTTCAATATCAGTCTTAGCACACTGTGATCTGGTTATGGAAGCTGTACCTGAGCTCAGGCAAGCCAAAGAAGATATTTTTACTTGGCTTGATCAATATATTACACCGACTTGTATTGTTGCATCGACAACATCGACCTTTCTGGTCACTGATATTGCGCAGATGATTTCTCATCCAGAACGGGCGGTGAATGCGCATTGGCTCAATCCAGCCTATCTGATTCCGCTGGTTGAGTTAAGTCGTTCTGAGCAAACTTCAGATGAGGCAGTAAATACCTTGAAAAGCTTCTTACAGGCAATTGGCAAAGTTCCTGTGGTGTGTCATGCCAAAGCGGGTTATATCGTGCCACGGATTCAGGCCTTGGCAATGAATGAAGCGGCACGGATGGTAGAAGAAGGTGTGGCTTCCGCAGAAGATATTGATATCGCGATTCGGACTGGGTTTGGTTTACGTTTTTCGGTGTTGGGCTTGCTGGAATTTATTGACTGGGGTGGTGGCGATATTTTGTATTACGCTTCACAATATTTACAAAAGGAGCTAGGTGAACGTTATCGCACGCCTGAAATTATTGCCGAGAATATGCGACAGCAACGCAATGGCTTACGCGAGCAGCAGGGTTTTTATAATTATCAGCAGATCGATATTGCTGCTTATAAACAACGGGTTTTACAGACATTTTCAGATCGGATTACCGCAAATCAGCTTAAACCGCCGTTTAATATTTTAAATCAGTAATCAGCTTGGTCCACACTTTTGCCCATCTCTGCATAGACATGGGCTTTTGTCGTTGCTTTAGCTTGAGGGCATTAAATCAAACAGCTTTTTTAATTGACCATTCAACTGATGCAGTTC
The DNA here is from genome assembly GCF_002292065.1 of Acinetobacter sp. UBA991. NCBI lineage: Bacteria > Pseudomonadati > Pseudomonadota > Gammaproteobacteria > Moraxellales > Moraxellaceae > Acinetobacter > Acinetobacter sp. UBA991. The sequence goes on from NZ_DBBF01000017.1 coordinate 10,767, forward strand.
AGCATCATCAAAGGCATTCAGAATCCCAGATAGGGTGACTTGACTGATCTGGTTAATTTGTTCAACCATTTCTTTACCTTTCTCGGTCAGTTTCACCATGGAGATACGTTCATCCGATTCGGATGAAAACACCTGCACAATATCATCTTCAACTAAGCGATAAACGGCTTTGGTTGCCGTGGTTAGCTTGAGGGTAGAGAGGTTGGCAATCTCGGTAATACTGGCTTGTTCAAGCGCATTGGTGCTTAAAATAATTTTACGACGTGTATTGTCGATACCTAGTTTTTTAATTGATTTTTCAATAAGTTGTGTGTATTTACCATTCACTTGAGAGATCCAGAAAAAAGGATAGCTCTGTAAGCTGCTCGGTTCATTGTTGGGTAGAAATTGTTCTAAATGAGTAAGCATAGCCAAGTCATTACTTTTATAAAAATGGACATTCAGCATTATACAAAAATTAGAAACATTTTCTTTGTTCTTAATCATGAAAAATACTTGACAATTACATTACTTTTTCCGATATTTGTGATAAGTATAAAAATACATGGAAAAGTGAATGAATATTATTGTACAAGAGGTACAAAAAGGAGCAGGTGCTTTGAAAGTCATGGTGAAAGATTCCATTGATATTCAAGGTATACAGACCATGGCAGGCAGCAAAGCCTTAATGCGCAGCCAACCTGCAAGTACAAACGCAGAAGTGGTAAACCGTATTCTCGCAGCGGATTGCCAAATTACAGCAAAGACCAATCTGCATGAACTGGCGTTTGGGATCACAGGGATTAACCATCACTTTGGTACGGCACTTAATCCAAAATATCCTGAATTGATTCCGGGTGGATCATCTAGCGGTTCTGCGGCTGCGGTTGCAGCTGGTCTGGCAGATTTCACCTTAGGCACCGATACAGGCGGTTCGATTCGTATGCCCGCAGCATGTTGTGGGGTTTACGGTTTAAAACCGACCTTTGGCCGTGTCAGCCGTGCAGGTGTACATCCAGCAACAAGTTCATTGGATTGCGTTGGCCCTTTTGCAAATTCAGTCAAGATGATTGAAACCGCAATGCAAATCATTGATCCCACTTTCCATCAACATACTGAATTGACTCAGGTACCGAAACTGGCATGGCTCAATGTCGTTGCTGATTCAGTCGTCATTGAGACGATCCAGCAATATCTGACCCAAGCCAATCTGACAGTATCAGATGTGACTTTGAAAGGCTTTGAAGCTGCTTTTAATGCAGGGATGCAGATCATCAATTATGAAAATTGGCAAGCCTACGGTGAGTTGACTCAAACAGGCTTGCTGGGTGCTGACGTCAATGCTCGTTTACTCAAAGCAGCCGACACCACATTGGCCCAAGTCAAACAGGCGGAGCAGGTGAAAGCTGATTTTACCGCCGAGCTTGATGCCTTACTGACTCAATACGATGCCTTGATCTTACCGACCTTACCACAGCTTCCACCTAAAGTTGCTGATGCTGAAAATACCGTAGCTTTTTTAAACCTCACGGGATTGGTTCGACCTTTTAATCTTTCTGGACACCCTGCGATTTCAATCCCACTGCAAACCAGTGAAGGATTACCTGTGGGCTTACAAATCGTGGCGAAACACAATGCCGATGAATATTTATGTGCTGTTGCGAAATATATCGTGAGTGCAGCGCAATAACCGAAAAGGAATGAGGGAATGAATAACTTATCGATAAAGGAATTTGTCATGGACACAACTACAACGGAATTAGAGCGCTTGTGTCAAGAAATTCGTGAACGTGCCTGCACAGGGGAGTTCGATAATCAGGCCTATGTCAGTCAGGACATCATCGACAAACTAAAACAGATTGGTGTTTACCGTGCTTTGGTTCCAAAACGTTTTGGCGGAAATGAATGGTCTCCAAAACAGTTTTGTGAATTGATCGAACAACTCTCCAAAGCTGATGGCTCAGTTGGTTGGGTCGCAAGTTTTGGTATGAGTCCTGCCTATTTGGGCAGTTTGCCAGAAGCAACGCTTGAGCAGTTGTATAAAGATAGCCCTGATATTGTGTTTGCAGGTGGTATTTTCCCTCCACAACCCGCCGAGATTACCGATGCAGGCGTGGTGGTGAGTGGACGTTGGAAATTTTCCAGTGGCTGTATGGGCGCGGATATTGTCGGGGTCGGGATTTCGCCACAAAAAGACAACGAAGCCCAAGGTCTACCGCGCATGGCAGTGATGCCAGCCAATAAAGCTCAAATCGATATGACGTGGGACACGGTCGGTCTAAAAGGTACAGGCAGCCATGATTTGGTGGTAAAAGATGTGCTGGTTGCGAAGGAATGGACTTTTGTTCGTGGTGAACCGTCCAAGTTACCTGAGCCATTTTTTAAATATCCATCTTTATCTTTAGCCACTCAGGTCTTAACCGTGGTGGGGATTGGTGTTGCTGCCGCAGCGATCGAAGAATTTCAAAAACTGGCACCGGGCAAGTCTTCAATTACTGGTGGTGCGGAAATTGCCAGCCGACCTGTAACCCAATATGAATTTGCCCAAGTCGAAGCAGAGTTTAAGGCTGCACGTGTGTGGTTCTACGACACCATGCAGATTGTCTGGAATGAAGTGCTTGCAGGGCGTACGCCAACTGCAGAACAAATCAGTGACATGCGTTTGTCTTGTACCCATGTGGCACGTGTGTGTGCCCGTGTCACCCGCAAAATACAGATGCTGGCAGGGATGACCGCGATTTATACCCACAATCCATTTAGCCGCTTTGTGAATGACACCAATGTGGTGACGCAGCATGCCTTTATGGGAGATGCCACTTTACAGAATGCAGGTTTGGTCAGCTTCGGCATGAAGCCAGCACCTGGCTATTTATAAGCTTAATTTTATCAACCCGTGTGGCAACAAGGATGAGTGACATGAATGCGCCAATGGATATAACGGAACTGTTACAACGCCTGCAACAGCTTGAAGCCCAAAATGCGATCCGTAACTGCATTAACCGTTATATGGAAATTTGTGATGCCTTGAATGCCGATACCGACCTGAATGAATTGATGGATTTATTTGATCAGGACAGCATTTGGGAAGGCATAGGCGAAAAATATGCCGAGTCTTTTGGTCGCTATGCGTCATGGCAAGCCATTTATGACATGTTCAAAAGCTATACCCAAAAGCAGTCGCATTTTGTTATGAATGCGCATTTTGTCAGTTCAGAGCAAATGTATATCGAAGCGGATCAAGCCAATGCCAACTGGTTGATGTTGCAAACCTCAACCTTCCATGATGGTCGTAGCCATTTAAATGCCGCCAAACTCACGGTGCAGTTTAAACAGCAACACGATGGACGTTGGAAGATCAAACATTTTCAGACTGAAAATATTTTCAGTCGTCCTGTATCTCACTGGGACAGCACAGCCGCATTGCCAGTGCCGTCTCAGCAATAACCAATGGATAGACCGAAAAGGATAGTGGATATGAACAGTATTATTCCAATGCAGAATATTGAAATGGATTACAACGAGTTAGTTCAAAGTGATCGTGCCCATACCTCATTGTATAAGGACGAAAAAATCTTTGAAGATGAGATGGAAAAGATTTATTACAGCACTTGGGTGTGGGTAGCACATGCCAGCGAAATTCCAGATGGTGGTAGCTATAAGACCATCAATATTGGTAAGCAACCTGTGGTAGTGGTGCGGGATCGTAAGAAAAAAGTCCATGTACTGCTGAATCGTTGTCGTCATCGTGCTGCAACAGTGTGTGAACATAAAAAAGGTAAAACCAACAGTTTTGTTTGTCCATACCATGGATGGAGCTATGCGCTAGACGGTTCTTTACGTGGTGTACCTTCACCTGAAAGCTATGGCGAATGTTTAGATAAATCTGAGTTTCCATTGATTAGCCTGCGCGTTGAAGAATACAACGGCATGATTTTCGCGACATTTAAACAGGATATTGAACCTTTAGAAGATTTCTTGGGTGCTGCGAAAAAATGGATCGACTTGTTTATGAAACAAGGGGCTGGTTATCCAATCAAGGTCTTGGGTGAACATCGTTTCCGTTTTCCAGGTAACTGGAAAATCCAATTGGAAAATACGACCGATGCTTACCACTTTCCATTGGTGCACAAGTCATTTTTAAGTTCAGTCGATGAAAAAACCGAAGAACTGTTTAACTTTGAAAATCAGCCGGGTTATGTCGAAGACCTCGGTAATGGTCACAGTGTCATGGTGATGATTCCTGAACTGGTTGATCTGGATGAAGAATTAATGGAGCGTCCAATTCAGGAACGTTTTGAAGACTTGGCTCAAGCCTTGCGTGATGAAGGACATGAAGAACTGGAAGTGCGCCGTATTGTGCGTGCAGTGGGTGGTTCTGGATTTAACCTGAACCTGTTCCCGAACATTGCCTGCTCAATGGCGTTCTTCCGCGTGATGCAACCGATTTCTGTCAATGAAACAGAGATTCATCATTCCGTCATTACCATGGATGGCGGTCCACAAATTGCCAACCAGTATCGTTTACGTCTGCACGAACATTTCCAAGGTCCATTTGGCTTTGGTACGCCAGATGATTCGGAAGCATGGGAGCGTGTACAGCATGGTGCCAATGCGGGGAATGACCTGTGGATCATGCTGAATCGTGGCTTGTCAGGCGAAGTTAAAACTGAAGATGGCTTAAAGAGTGATGTCAGTGCTGAAACAGGGATGCGCGCTGCTTATCAGCAGTGGAAAAAGATGATGACGGCTTAAGGAGAGCGCCATGAAAATCGATTTAAATTTACTGAATGAAGTGACCGCTTTTATCTGGGCAGAAGCCGATATGCTGGACCATTCTGAGCATGATACTTGGTTGGACCTTTGGAATGAAAAAGGTGTGTATATCATCCCGATCGATCCAAAACTGACCGATTATGAAAATAATTTGAACTATGCCTATGACGACCATCATATGCGTAAGTTACGAGTACAGCGTCTGGAAAATGGTGAAGCGATTTCAACTGCACCTAAAGCCAATACCGTGCGTAGTGTTTCGCGTATCCGCATCGTCAAAGATCAAGAGGGCGAAATCATTTTGCGTTGTGCACAAAACCTGCGTGAATTCCGTAAAGAAAGCCTCAAACATTACACCGCTGATGTGACCTTCCATTTGGTTCGTGATGTGGAACAAGGCTTTAAGATCAATCGTAAAATTATCAACTTAGTTAACTCAACCGATACCTTGGCGGGTATCAGCTATATTCTCTAGGAGCGAAAAAATGAAACAGGTTGTTTTAGTCACAGGTGCCGCTTCGGGTCTAGGGAATGTCATTGCTGAGTATTTTGCAACACAGGGACATCAAGTAATTGTATCTGCCAGTACTTTAGAAAAGGCTGAGCAGGCTAAAGCTCGTAGCCCGTATGCAGAAAATATGTTTGCCTTAAAACTGGATATTTCAGTTGAAGCCGATTTCCATGCCGCAGTGCAATGGATTCAGCAGAAATTTTCGAAGCTGGATGTGCTGATTAACAATGCCACCATGACCAAGGCAACCCCAGTTTTAGAGATTAGCGCGGCGGATTTTGACATGATCACGCAAGTGAATCAGCGTGGCACGTTCCAGTCATGCCAGATCATTGGCAAATTTATGGCCGATCAAGGCTATGGCCGTATCGTCAATATGGCGTCTTTGGCTGGACAAAATGGTGGGACTGCGACGGGTGCACATTATGCCTCTACTAAAGGCGCAATCATTACCTTGACCAAAATCTTTGCCAAAGAGTTTGCCGCCAAAGGAGTGACCGTGAATGCAATTGCCCCAGGACCGATGGAGTCACCGATTGTGCATAGCGTGGTCTCAGACGAGAAAATGGCGCAGTTTATTCAAAATATCCCCGTTAAAGCTTTGGGCAGCATGGAATTTATTGCCGAAACCTGTGCGCTATTGGCCAGTCCAAGTGCTGCCTTTGTAACTGGGGCAACATGGGATATTAACGGTGGATTATTTATGCGTTAAGCCTTAGGCGAGATGCATATCAGGGAGAGAAATCATGACGATACTGTATAACGTGGTGGTAAAAAACCGTCATGTCGAAGGTGGGAATGTTGCAGTCATGGAGTTTGAATCTGCAAATTCGACCGTATTACCCAAAATTGAAGCAGGTGCGCATATTGATGTGCACCTTCCGAATGGCATGGTGCGTCAGTACTCATTGTGCCAGAACCCGAATGATGTCGGTAAGTTTCGACTCGGCATTCTACGTGATCCCGAATCACGTGGTGGTTCAGTATCGGCTTTTGATGATTTAAAAGATGGCATGCAGATTCAGGTCAGTGAACCGAAGAACCTGTTTCCTTTAGTGAAATCTAAACATGCGGTACTGGTGGGTGGGGGGATCGGGATTACCCCACTGATTACGATGGCTTATCAGTTGGCACAGGAAGGTACTTCTTTTGAACTGCATTACTGCGGCGCAAGCCCAGAACGCTGTGCTTTTGTCGATGAAATTAAACATGGCGTCTTGGCGCCTTTCACGACCTTTCATTTTAAATCGGAAGGAGCGAGCCACCGTGAGTTTTTTCAATCCGCCATTCAAGACATTGATCAAGATAGCCATATCTATACCTGTGGTCCGAATGGATTTATGGATTGGGTGATCAATTTAGCCCTGACACAGAATTTCCCTGAACAGCAGATTCATAAGGAATACTTTCAGGTTGAGGTTGAAACAGGCGGCGATGCATTTGAAGTTGTGGCACAGCAAAGCGGCAAGATTATTATGGTCAATGCAGAAGAAACCATTTTGCATGCCTTGGCGCGTGAAGGCATCGAGATAGAAATGTCATGTGAACAAGGCGTTTGCGGAACCTGTATGTGTGATGTGATCGAAGGAGAACCTGATCATCGTGACGTGTATTTTACCGATGAAGAAAAGGCCAGTAATGAACAGATTCTGGTGTGCTGCTCACGTTCTAAGTCAGCACGATTGGTACTGGATATTTAAGCGATTTAATCAGGATAAATCGCTATCCAATATCGGCCAGAAACAGGATAAAAGATTCAGGAGAGAATAATGAATTCACTAAAATCAATGGATGAAATCACAATAGATCCAATGCAGTTCAGACGTGCTTTGGGCAATTTTGCCACAGGTGTCACCATTGTGACTGCGCAAAATGAACAGGGTGAAAAGGTAGGCGTGACTGCCAATAGTTTTAATTCAGTGTCGCTAGATCCACCGCTGATTTTATGGAGTATTGATAAGAACTCATCCAGTTTTCCTGTGTTTGAGCAAGCCACTCATTTTGCAGTGAATATTTTATCGGGCTCGCAGATTGAATTATCGAATAAATTTTCACGTCGCAATATCGATAAGTATGAAGGCACCAGTTATCAGACGGGTTCGGGTCAAGCGCCCATTTTAGACCATTGTTCTGCGGTATTTGAATGTGAACGCCATGAGATTATTGAAGGTGGAGATCACTGGATTATTATTGGTAAAGTGGTGCGTTTCCGTGATGAAGGGCGTAGTCCATTGGTCTATCACCAAGGTGCTTATTCGGGTGTGATTCCACATCCGTTATTACAGTTAAAAGACTCAGTGGAAGCTGAAGATATCGGTGAAATGCATCAAGGGCATTTATATAGCAATGTCTGTTATTTGATGAGTCGGGCTTTTAAATTCTATCAAACTGATTATATTCCCAAGCAGCTAGTGACAGGATTCCGCACCAGTGAAGCACGTTTATTATTGGTACTGGGCAGTGGTACTGCGTCGAATAAAGCAGATTTGCCTCGTGATATTGCTATGCCGATGCGTGAAGTGGAGCAGGCAGCGACCATTCTGAAAAAAGATGGTTTGCTGATTGAGAGTGATGGCTTTTTCAAACTCACCGAAAAAGGTAAGAAAACTGCGCATTATCTATTTGATATCGCCGATAGCCATCAAAATGAGGTGTTTGAAAAATATTCTGATGAGCAAAAGGAGACCTTTATCACCATGCTGAGAGACTTTGCTGGTGTAGCATAAGCGGAGTGAAGCTGATAAATTGAGTTCCATTTATCAGCTTTGGACCGAGCTGATTCTAATCAAAAAAGAATTCCAAGGATGAGGAATTTTTGGCACGCAACTTGTTTATTGATCAAACATGATTGCATACAAGCCAAAACAGAGCACCAGCGCTAAAGAACAAACTTTAGCAATTGTGCAGCACAGGGGAGCGAAGGGATGAATCAATATGTGAGTGATGCACTGTTAATGTGGACACATCATATCAAGAATGTGTGCGGCAATTTTGAAACAGATTTTGATGGCACACGGAATTTATTTATTGGTGAAGTGCAATGTTTTTTACTGGGTGATACCGAGATTGCCTTTATTAAAAATAATGCCAATAAAATCGTCCGAAAGGCGGATGAAATCGATCGGGTCAATAATCGTTTCTGTTTTTTGATTTTGCAGAATTCGGGCAAGATGTTGCTGCAATATAAAAATGAAACTTTGACCTTAAATGAGGGTGATATTGTCTTGGTTGATCCCGTCGAAACCATTTCGATGTTTCCACAAGGTTTAGTCAGTCAAATTTCAGTGCATCTGTCACGGGAAAAGTTGCTGAAAGAGAATATTAGTTCTGAATATTTTGGTAAGTTGATCACCCAAAATATGAGTGGTTTTTTGCTTAAGAATATTTTGAAAAATATGTCGCCTGAAAATATCAAGCTTTGGTATGCATCGGAAGATGGCAATGCCTTTGAAGATGCGTTGATTGCTCTCATCAAACCAACCATTAATTATAAAAATATCAATAATAATCAGAATCATCTTTTGGAAAAAGCAGAGCGCTATATTATTGAAAATCTGACAAAACCTGATCTCTCTCCCAAGTTGATTGCCGCACATATCGGGGTATCGTTACGGCATTTGTATCGATTATTTGTGCAAGAAAATTTATCGATTAATAAATACATACAGATCAAACGACTCGAGAAGGTCAAAACAGATCTGCTGGATAAAAGAAACAAGCAGAGTTCGATCACTCAAATCGCGCTGAAATGGGGCTTTTGGGATGGTGCTCATTTTTCAAAGATCTTCAAAAAAACCTATGGCATCTCTCCGAAAGAATTTAGAGAAACGATGTTGGCTTAAACATTTTAGATGTCATTTTTAGACAAGTTCCGCGTCATTCTTGGACAAGCTAGACCCATGTAACTGTGTTGAAATTAAACCAATAAGGGAAGATTAAAGCGCTTCAATCGACTTGGAATATGAAGTTGATTTTAGCCGCTACACACAGAGCAAAGAGCATTTTAACGATCTGATACAGATCGCTCAGGGATAGATGAAAAAGGATCAACGTGATGCGTAAACAAAGATTATTCAAAGAGATACAAAAAATACTGGCGTTTAACCTATCCATCGCTGCGAGTTTGTGTGGTGTTCATAGCACGGCTTATGCGCATGGTGAGGCTGCCGAATTGGTGCCACTGTACCAAAACATGACTGAACAGGGTGCCAAAGTGGTCAAAGATGACTTCACGAATAGCTATACCATCTCCAAAGGTTCTATTGTGGTCAGAGCCAAACCCAATTCAGATCAGGTCTTGGTGAATGGAAAACCCTTAAAGCTGAGTGTTCCAGTATTAATCAAAGACGGTAAACCTGTTATTGGGAAAGATTTTTTCAATGAGGTGTTTCAGTCGGGTTTAGATCAAACCTTTAAAATTGAAAATACCTTTCATCCGCTCAATAGCTTAAATACAGATGAAATTAAAAAGACCTTTGACGTCATTAATCGCTCAAAGTATGCCTATAAAAATATGCGTTTTGCCGAGCTGAAGCTGAAAGAGCCAGAAAAGGCCAAAGTCTGGGATTTCTTTATCAATCATAAAGAATATCAAGATGATCGGGTGGCATCTTTCATTTTATTGAAAGGCAATCAGGCAATTGAAGGCGAAGTGAACCTGACGACGCAACAGGTTAGCAAATGGAATGTATTAAAAGACACGCATGGCATGGTGTTACTGGACAACTTTGAGACCGTACAGCGTGTGATTGAGGCCAGCAAAGAATATCAGGACGCTTTGCGTAAACGTGGTATCACCGATGTGAAGAAAGTGATTACCAATCCATTAACGGTGGGCTATTTTGGTGGGAAAGATGGCTTGGATAAACAGCTTAACGTCTTAAAAGTGGTGTCTTATCTGGATACGGGAGACGGTAACTATTGGGCGCATCCGATTGAAAACCTTGTCGCAGTAGTGGATTTAGACAAAGAAAAAATTATTAAAATTGAAGAAGGAGCAATGATTCCTGTACCGATGACAGACCGTCCTTACGCCACCAAGAATACCCAGCCACCGAAAATCAAACCGCTGAATATCAGTGAACCTGAAGGCAAGAACTTTACCATTACAGGACAAACCGTACATTGGGGGAATTGGTGTTTCCATGTCGCACTAGACTCTCGTGTTGGCCTGCAACTTTCAACCGTGACCTATAAAGATAAAGGTGTAAAACGCAAGGTCATGTATGAAGGTAATCTGGGCGGCATGGTGGTTCCTTATGGCGACCCAGATATGGGCTGGTACTTTAAATCTTATCTGGATTCAGGCGAGTATGGCATGGGAACCCTAACCTCAAATATTCAACTGGGTACCGATGCACCAGAAAATGCGGTGTTACTGGATGCCGTCATTGCCGACTATAAGGGCCAGCCGCAGATTATTCCGAATGCCATCGCCATTTTTGAGCGTTATGCAGGACCTGAGTATAAACACCAAGAAATTTTTGGTGATCAGGATGCTAGCGAAGCACGCCGTGAACTTGTGGTGCGCTGGATTAGTACGGTGGGTAACTACGATTATATGTTTGACTGGGTCTTTGCTCAAAATGGTGTGATTGGGATTAATGCAGGTGCGACAGGGATTGAAGCGGTGAAAGGCGTTAAAGCACGAACTATGCATGACAGTACCGCCAAAGAAGACACCAAATATGGCACCTTGATTGACCATAATATTGTCGGAACCACGCATCAACATATCTATAACTTCCGCTTAGATATGGATGTAGATGGAGAAAATAATAGCTTTATGCATATGGACCCTGTGGTGAAGGCCAATGACCGAGGTGGTGTTCGTACAAGTTCGATGCAAATTGACAGTAAAGTGATTAGCAATGAGCAAAACGCGGCTGAAAAATTTGATCCATCGACTATTCGTTTACTCACCAATTTCAACAAGGAAAATAAATTAGGCAATCCCGTTTCTTACCAATTGATTCCGTTTGCGGGCGGAACTCACCCAGTGGCGAAGGGTGCTAATTTTGCCCCGGATGAATGGCTATTTAAACGCCTTAACTTTATGGATAAACAAATTTGGGTGACACAATACAATCCAGATGAACGCTATCCAGAAGGGAAATATTCGAATCGTTCAACTCATGACACAGGTTTAGGTCAGTTTATTCAGAACAATGAAAATATTGAAAATAAAGACCTTGTGGTCTGGATGACCACAGGAACCACCCATGTGGCACGCGCTGAAGAATGGCCAATCATGCCGACGGAATGGGTTTATACCTTGATCAAACCTTGGAATTTCTTTGACAACACCCCAACGTTGAACTTGGGTGATGAACAGGAACATGCCCAACACGAGCATCACTAACAACGCAGATCAAGTTATATGGGTAATCCAAGATTACCCAAAACTGAGCGTTAAGTAGATAGCTGACAAAAAAGGAATTTTGTATGAAAACTTTAGTTTCTCAAGTCGTGAGAGGGACGCTGTTTGTCTCATGTTTTTCCACTGCATATGCAGGTGAGCTTGAAATTAAACCGATTTTTGAAGCCACTTTTGGTGCTTTTAGCAGTGCTAAAAGCTATAACGGTGAAAACATCGATGACCAACGGATCAATTGGCAAGAAGGCCACCTTAAATATGGTGCCAAAGGGCAACAAACATTTCAAAACCATCAGCTCTATGCCAGTTTAAGCGGAATCAGCTCAGCGACATGGGGCGATGGTGATGCTGGTCAAAATAGCAATGGTCAAGAACATAAAACCGATGTGAATGAATGGGTGATTGGTTTTAAAGATGGTACCCATAAAGATGAATTGACGACCTACAATTTCAGTATCGGTCGGCAAAATATCATGATCGGTGATGGTTTTTTTGTTGCGGGTGATGCCTTAAATCTGGGTAAAGCACCTGCGGATGGGGCACTCGATCGAGGTGGGGCCTATTATCTGGCAGCACGACGCAGCTTTGATTTTAGTAGCCTGCTTCAATACAAACCGCAACAGGATACAACGCTAAAACTGGCGTATTTAAAGTCGAATAACAAAGCACAATTTTCATCAGAACTGTTTGTGACGGATCTGATCTATCAACTTAAAGATAAAGGCATCGGCTTTACTTATTTAAATGTCTTGGACCTTGATGATGCCGAACACATTTCAGGACGTCAGGATCTTAAGAATTATGCCTTACGCTTGAACTATCAAGCCTTAGCTGAACTGCAACTGAAGTCTGAATGGGTCGTTCAGGATAAACAGGACAGCACGGAAAATGCGGGCTATCTGGGACTGAACTATAACTTCTTATCTACAAAATATACGCCGTCCCTAGGTTATCGTTTCAGCCATTTTTCCGATCAGTACGACCCCATGTTTTACGGCAATACGGTTGGATTTGGAACATGGTTTCAGGGAGAAGTCGCTGGAAACTATGCAGGGCCCTTCAATAAAAATGCCGATATTCACCAAGTTTCTTACAGTATTAATTTAAAAGAAAATTTTATGCTGGGTGCATTGGCTTATAAGTTTCAAACCGTAAATAAGTCATTTGCAAATGTGGATGGGCATGAGCTGGATGTGTTTTCAGTCTGGTCAGTCAATAACAATCTCACCGTTATTCCGCTGATCGGACTATATAAGCCAAAGCATGATATCCACAGTGGTGGCACTCAAAATTATGATGACAAAACCAATTTATATGCCCAGTTGATTCTGCAATACATCTATTAAATCAGTGCGAAGCAGACCGTATTTATTGGCGGTGCATTCATAGAAATAAAATGAGGGTGAAATCAGATGAATACACAATATGACTATATCGTGATTGGTGCTGGCTCGGCAGGCTGTGTTGTTGCAGCACGACTATTAGAAGCCAAGGCTGGGCGTGTTCTCGTTCTAGAGGCAGGAAGTCGAGATAGCAGTATGTTTCATACCATACCTGCAACCGTGATTAAAGTATTCCAGCAGAAATCATGGCAATACATGACCGTCCCACAAAAGTATTGTAATCAGCGAGAGATGATCCTTGCACAAGGCAAAGTGTTGGGAGGTGGAAGCTCGGTCAACGGGATGATCTATTGTCGAGGTCAACGTCAGGATTATGATTTATGGGCCTCGGAATGGGGATGTAATCAGTGGTCTTATCAACATGTACTGCCTTTTTTTAAAAAGGCAGAAAAAAATGAAAGTCTTGCTGATGAATATCACGGACAAGATGGCATTTTACCTGTCAGTGAAAACCGTTATCGGCATCCTTTGACGCTTGCTTGTATTAAAGCAGGTCAGCAAATGGGGATGAATTACGTCAATGATATGAATGGTTGGGATCAGGCGGGTGTAGGGTTTTATCAAACGACTACTCAAAACGGTTCTCGGGCGAGTACCTCAAAAACTTATTTAAAGTCAGTCGAAAACCACCCAGACCTTACAGTGATTACGTATGCTTTAGTCCATAAAATTGAAACTCAAGGTGATCAGGTGACTGGGGTGACTTATAGTGTTGGCGGAAAATCCCCCATTACTGTACAGGCTCAAAAAGAAGTCATTCTGAGTGCTGGTGCAATTGGCAGTCCTAAGGTTTTATTACTTTCGGGAATTGGTCCAAAACAGCATTTAGATGAACTCGGAATAGAATGTATACGTGACTTACCTGTAGGTGAGAATTTTCACGACCATTTGCATATGTCGGTTAATGCGACAGTAACAACCAATAATAGTTTGCTCGGTGAAGACCAAGGTTTAACTGCGGTACGACACTTTTTACAGTGGTGTTTTACACGTTCAGGATTGTTAACCACCAACATTCTAGAAGGTGGTGGTTTTATTGACACCAATAACAATGGTCGACCAGATGTGCAGTTCCATTTCCTGCCTGTCCTGGATAATTTTGATAATACCCCCGGTGAAAAAGGCACAGCTCAAGCACATGGACTGACCATTAAAGTCGGACATATCCAGCCAAAAGCGCGAGGCACTCTACGTTTAAGCAGTAAAGATCCGAATGCAATGCCGATCATTGATCCGAACTATTTAGGTCACCAAGACGATATTGAGGCCAATATCCGTGCGGTACAGGCTGGGCTGCGCTTATTACAACAACCTGCCTTAAAAGCCATTGTCCAAGACATTATTGAGCCTGCAAATATTGATCCTGAGAATGTTGCCGCGATTGATGCATGGATGCGCCAGAACATTAAAACGGTTTATCACCCTGCGGGCAGTTGCAAAATGGGCAATACACCAAAAGATTCAGTCACAGACCAGACGCTTAAAGTACATGGCTTCCAAAATTTACGCGTCATTGACTGTTCGATTTGCCCACAAGTTCCAAGCGGAAATACCAACGCAATTGCCATCATGATTGGTGAACGCGGTGCAGACTTTATTTTGAATCAAGTCGCTTAGTTGCTGTCATAACAAAATTTTAGAAATGAAAAGAGGAAAAGAAAATGAGTGAAGTTCAGATTTTACAAAGCGTACAGCAATTTATGGCACGTCAACATGGGCATTTTATTGATGGAAAACTAGTTGCTGCTGAGCTTTTAGATAAAGTGGATATTGTAAATCCATCGACTGAACAAGTGGTTGCTCAAATTAGTATTGGTAGTCAACACGATGTCGAAAATGCGGTGAAAAGTGCGGAACATGCTTTTCAAAATGCTTGGGCTGAAACTACGCCCTATGAACGCGGCGTTAAACTGAACAAGCTCGCAGATTTAATTGAGCAACATGGTGAAGAACTTGCACAGCTAGAGTCGTTGTCTACTGGAAAACTCATTAATATTTCCCGCCATCTTGAAGTCGCACAATCTGTTATTTTCTTAAGATATTTTGCGGGTTGGGCAACCAAAATTAATGGTCAAACCATGCAACCTTCTATTCCTTCTATGCAAGGTGAAAAATATACGGCCTTTACTTTAAGACAACCGATTGGTGTGGTTGCAGGGATTGTGCCTTGGAATTTTTCACTGATGATTGGTGTCTGGAAAATTGGTTCAGCGTTAACAACTGGTTGCAGCATTGTGCTTAAACCAAGTGAGTTTGCCAGCTTATCTTTATTACGTTTAGCTGAACTTGCCATTGAAGCAGGGATTCCAGCGGGTGTGATTAATGTGGTGACTGGTAAGGGCGATACAGGACAATATTTAATTGAGTCTCCGCTGGTTAAGAAAGTCTCATTTACAGGTTCAGTGCCGACAGGCATTGCCATTGGTAAGCTCGCGATGAGCAGCGATTTAACCCGTGTCAGTCTGGAGTTAGGCGGAAAAAATGCCATTGCTATTTTGGCAGATGCAAATATTGATGAGATTTTGCCGACTTTATTGCAAGCAACTTTTGTGCATCAAGGGCAAGTTTGTGCATCACCAGAGCGGTTTTTTGTACACCGTACAAAATATGATGAACTGGTCGAGAAACTCTCTAAAGCACTCTCTAGTTTCAAAATTGGATCGGCTATGGATGAGGGAAGTATGTTTGGTCCACTCTCTAATCAGCCACATTTTCATAAAGTAAAATATTATTTAGATATGGCAAAAGCCAACAATCAAATTATTGTAGGGGGAGAGGCTTTAGATCAGACGGGATATTTTGTACAGCCGACTTTAATTTCCTTCAAAAATACCGATGATCCTTTATTTTCAGAAGAAACTTTTGGACCAGTGGTCGGAGTAATGCCATTCGAAACTGATGAAGAACTTATTCAACTGATGAATCAGTCGCGTTTTGGTTTAACTGCAAGTATTTGGACCAATGACTTATCTAAAGCTTTGCGGTTAATTCCGAAGATTGAAGCAGGAACCTTATGGGTCAATATGCATACATTCTTAGATCCATCCGTTCCATTTGGCGGGGTGAAAGCTTCAGGAGTTGGCAGAGAATTTTCGGATGCATTTATTGAAGATTACACCGAATTAAAATCGGTGATGATTCGCTATTAAGTCAATAAAGAGGTTTGTTATTTGAGACATAACAAACCTCAGTCTTTAAAATTAAAATTGGGCTAAAAAGTTAGTAAGTTAAAGTAATGCTTTGTTGAGTTGCTTGGTCGATTTCCTTTTGACTCACTGCATCCTCTTTACATTTATAACTTTCAAATAAAGGAAGCTGATCTGCAAAATGGGCATCAGTTTTTCCATTTTGATTGATAAAGCCACTTTGTCCTGGGGCTAAAATCGAACACATGCTGACTTGATTTGGATTTAACACCACTCTAAACGTAGCACTTCCTGTATTTCCATAAGTACTAAGCTGTTGTTCATGTGATGGATCAGCCCATGGAATACCGACTGAATTTTTGCTGGAAAAGCCCATGGTCGCCACTGGAATTTTCCAGTCATTCGAGTCAGTAGAGTGATACTGTTTTGAAAGTTCAGCCAGTGCGTTTTCTAAAGCTTTTAATACAACCTCATCCGCTGTTTGTCCTTTTAAGAAATCAATATTTTGTGGAACACTTGCCTGTTTACCTTGAAGAGCATTCCAGATTAATTTTGAGGCGCTGGCTGGCTGGGCACTACGTGGATCATTATTGACTGGATAAAGCGTATCGGTATAACGCTGATAAATACTTTCTGATAAGTTCGGTTTTAATACCAAGATAATTATCTGATTCAGCCATGCACGCATAATCGCTGGCGCTGCACCCTGATAATATTTCCCTTCACGATCTGGGCGTAATTTTAGATCCCATTCTGCCAATAGCAGTGCGACTTTTTTAGTTTGGGCCGAGGCTTTATCACTTTGTGCGGCTTTGATCATAGAGGGAATAAAATAGCGTGCATTCAGATCCGACCAAGCACCTGTTTTATTGATGTCCCAAATCTCTTGCTGGCTTAACTTTAGTTTGCTTTCCAAAGGTTCGATCAGTTCATTGACACGATCAACATATGAGAAATTCGAAGAGTCAGAACGTAACCCTGCATACGCTTTATTGTTCCAACTGCTGATATAACCTTTTTCAGGATTATATTGTTTTGGATTCTGCGAGAAATCGTAGAAACCTTGCCATTCCATTGAACCATCGCCAAGTGCAGGAAGTTGAATATGCTGGTTTTCAGGGCGAATCGGTAAACGTCCTAAAGCAGCGACCCCGATATTATTCTTGGTATCGGCATAGAACCAAGTAATAGAGGCTGCGACACGTTTGGCTTGAGCAAGGAACTCTTCCCAATTGCTGGCCTTGGCTGCATTGGCCCAGCCTAACAAGGTTTCAATTTCTACACCTTCCCAGCTACGTTTTTGAGCATAGGCGGTGTGATTTTTTTCATCCCATGTGCTGACAAAGCCTTGTTTGCTCTTATAAACATCTAAAATATGGTCCGCCTGATTTTTCACTTTTATTTTTACTTGCTTGTGTTCAAATGGAATATAAGCACCTTTGTATAAATATTCTTTTGAATTACTTGGGTTTAGAGTGAGTTGGTAAACATCGTTAGTATCGAGTGAGCCTACCGTAGAACCCCATGCGATTTTGCCATTGGTGCCAAATAAAATTGCAGGTAAACCGACAGGGGTAATACCTGTTAGGTCATAGCCAGCGCCGTGCAGGCCAATTGCATAGGTGATGGCAGGGGTATACCAGCCTTGTTGGGGGCCATTATATAAAACAGTCTGGCCCTCAATGGTCTTATCTCCCTTTACTACCCAAGCATTACTGGCAGTGGGTACGCCATCGACCACGCTTTTACCCAGTGCAATACGTGCTTGTGCCAAATATTTTTCTGCTGCCTGATTGGAGATGGGCAACATCTTTTTTGAGATCGCTTGTTGTCGTGCTGAAAGTTGTGCTGCTTGTTCGGACTGAATAATTGTTGGCGCTTTTGGATCATCTAACCAACGTAATTGTTGATAGACTTTCAGACCTTCTGTTTGGCCTTTTTCTTTTTGTAGTTGGGTGAGCAAGTCTAAGTTTGAAACTTCTAAACTTGCTGAAAAGAAGCGATTGAGAATGAGGCCGACCCAAACCATTGCTATGTCTTCTGTTTCCCAGCTTGAGGGTTTAAATCCATAATCAACAAATTCTTTTGGCATGAGTGCTGGATTGGCTAAAACTTCTTTGATGCGTTTATTGAAACCTGCCGCATAACCCTCAAAAATTGCACGGTCTTTAGGAGAGAGTCGCGCAATTTGTTGTCTGATATTTTCTGGATCAAAACGACTATGTGTTGCAATGTCATACTGTAAATAGTCTGGTCCCAGCACTTCGGCGACCGTACCTTGGCCTGTACGTTTTGACATCTCCATTTGAAATAAGCGATCTGTTGCCACTGCATACCCATAGCCATAAAAAAGACCAAAAGTATCCTTGGCATAAACATGTGGTGTTCCATAGTGATCACGCTTAATTGTGATTTGCTTTTGTGCCGAGATAGAGTCGGCCTGTGTTGAGGAGTGACAGCCGATCACAAAAAATAAACAACTAAACATACCAGACTTGAGTAACAGTCGAGTAGGGAAAGGTGGGTAGTTCGAACTTTGATTTTTCAATTGAAATATCCTTGTTTCATTATTTTTGAAAAGAGCGTACTTTTTAAAAGCCTGCTGAATAAAGAATCAGTAAATATTGTGCTGATTCTTTATTTAAAATTATTGTTATTTATCTCTGTAATTTTCCACTATTTACTGGGTATATCTTTATACCTTTTAAATGAGTGAATTGGTTCTAATAGGCTTAATCCTTGAAAAAGAACAATACATTTTTGAAGGTGAAAGTGGAGAAGATCTATTTCGTTGAGCAATAAAAAGGGATAACAATTATCCCTTTTTATCAATCATTAAATCACTATAAAAAATTTTCAAGCGCTACATTAAATGCCTCGGGACATTCAATATTTGAAATATGTGAGGCATTGATTTCTACTAACTGGGCATCTGGAATCTGCTGTTGCATAAATTGTCCATCGGCAACGGTAGTCACAGGGTCTTGTGTGCCAGCGATGACTAAGACTGGAATGGTAATATCCTTCAACTGTTCACGGACATCCGCTTTAGCCAAAGCCTCACAACAATTGACATAACCATTTGCGCTGCCAGCACTTAAGTCGTTACACAGATTATTGACGATTGCAGGGTGACTTTGGATAAAGGGATCTGTAAACCAGCGTGAAGCTGCTGTGGTAACGATAGGAACTAAACCTTGCTTTCGAACCAGTTGGGCACGATCCAGCCATGCTTGTTCCTGTCCAATCTTCGCAGCGGTATTACTCACAACGACACGCTGAAAACGTTCTGGATAATGGATGGCAAGCCATTGACCTGTTATTCCACCCATGGAAATACCACAGAAATTGGCTTTTTCGATCTTTAAATGATCGAGTAGGTGAATCACATCTTCACCAAGTTGTTGCAGGGTATATGGGCCTGTTGGTGTTGAAGATGAACCATGACCGCGTGTGTCATAACAAATCACATAAAAGTGTTCTTTAAAATAATTGAACTGCTTTTGCCACATGCCATAGTTGGTACCTAAAGAGTTAGAAAATACCAATGCAGGGGAGCTGGGATCGCCAAAGGTTTGATAATTAATTTGCGCATCAGCGGATTGAAAAATGGGCATGAAGTCTTCCTTAATTTTGTTCAACACGTTGAATAATTAGCGCAATGCCTTGACCAACACCGATACACATTGAACACAAGGCATACTGACCTTTGATTTGTTCAAGCTGATTCAAGGCAGTGGTGACTAGACGCGCACCCGAGGCACCTAAAGGATGACCCAAAGCAATCGCGCCACCATTTGGATTGACACGTGCATCGTCATCCGCCAAAGCTAAATCACGAGTCACGGCTAAAGCTTGTGCGGCAAAGGCTTCATTCAACTCAATCACATCCATCTGCGCTAGAGAGAGATTGGCTTGTTTCAGTAATTTTTTGATTGCAGGTGCAGGTGCAAAACCCATAATCCGCGGTTCAACCCCAACGGTAGTCGCAGCAATAATTTTGGCGCGGGGCTGGAGCTGATATTTTTCCACTGCTTCGTCCGAAGCAATCAACAAGGCAGCAGCACCATCGTTAATTCCAGAGGCATTACCTGCTGTCACAGTGCCTTCTGCTTTAACCACACCTTTAAGTTTGCTTAGGCCTTCTAATGTGGTTGATGCTCTTGGATGCTCATCGCTATCCACTACAACTGCATCACCCTTACGCTGTGGAATATGGACAGGTATGATTTCATTGCTGAAGAAACCTTTGGCTTGTGCAGTCGCCGTACGTTGTTGGCTGTTGAGCGCAAACTGATCTTGATCGGCACGATTAATATTGAATTGTTCCGCCACGTTTTCTGCGGTTTGTGGCATGCTATTCACACCATACATGTCTTTGAGTTTTGGATTGATAAAACGCCAGCCCATGGTGGTATCTTCAATCTTTTGACTACGGCCAAATGCACTGTCGGATTTTCCCATCACATAAGGCGCACGACTCATGCTTTCGACCCCACCCGCAATAATCAAATCAGCTTCATTGGCTTTAATGGCACGTGCAGCCATCGCAATCGCATCCAGTGATGAACCACATAAACGGTTTACGGTGGTTGCTGGAACTTGATAAGGTAAGCCTGCCAATAAGGCTGACATGCGTCCCACATTACGGTTATCTTCACCCGCTTGATTGGCACAGCCATAGATCACATCATCCACTTGTTGCCAGTCGATACTTGGATTGCGTTGTATAAGTGCCTGAATTGGAATAGCTCCCAAGTCATCAGCACGGACAGGTGCAAGACCGCCTGCATAGCGACCAAATGGGGTACGGATGGCATCGATGATATAAGCGTTTTTCATATTCTTACATTTCCATTTCTAAATCTGTTGTGAGCACTGCCACAAATTATGGGTTTAGTCATTCTTCCTTTGCGTAGGCAATGCCTCACTTTTGACAGGGCAAAAGTGACAAAACCCTTTGTTGAACAGAGGAGGCTTCCTTGCCTCCCTGTTCAACGGGCGACATCCATGTCGCCTGTCACGATAGTCAATTACGGGAAACATCTAAATCTTAGTAAGCAGAAGTTGTATTTAAACCTTACCATTCAAGGTTTCGCGGTAGCGACATGGATGTCGCTTCGTTACTTTTTATCCTTAAAAATCTCCCCTAACCCCTCTTTATAAAGAGGGGAACTCCTCCCTTTTTTAAAGGGTGAGGAACGATTAAAGTTCCGTAAGGGAGAGATTCATTATCCTTGAGTTGCATCAATCAACTGAGCACCCGTCAACGCCTGTAACTCCTCAAAGCTCAAACCATCCACTTTTTTAATCACTTTTAAACCGTCTGTAGTCACATCAATCACACACAGGTCGGTATAAATACGATCGACACATTTCAAGCCTGTGGCTGGATATGAAAGGGTTTCAACAATCTTGGGTTCACCCTGCTTGGTGTTGTGATCGGTGGTGATAAATACTTTCTTGGCGCCTACCGCCAAATCCATCGCACCACCTACCGCAGGAATCGCATCTGCTGCACCAGTATGCCAGTTGGCTAGATCACCAGTGGCTGCGACTTGAAAGGCGCCAAGTACCGCAATATCCAAATGACCACCACGCATCATGGCAAAAGAATCACCATGATGGAAAAAACTGCCACCCGTCAGCATGGTCACATATTCTTTACCTGCATTAATTAACTCAGGATCTTCTTCACCTTTGGCAGGCGGTGGACCAAATGCCAACAGGCCATTTTCC